>JAHDCH010000084.1 GCA_020629995.1 Pseudaestuariivita sp.
TTGCCCGGCGTCACGCCGCCAACCATCTTGGTGCCATAGGCGATGGCCTGTTCAGTGTGGAACGTCCCCTGCGAGCCGGTCAGGCCCTGACAGATGACTTTGGTGTTTTCGTCTACGAGGATGGCCATCCTGTTGGTCCTTCTTAAGATGCACGGAACGCGCACCGTGAGTTGAATGTGGCGCGCGGCAGTCCGCACGCCGCGTGTTGTCAAACGCCCGGCGCGTAGCCGAGTTGATATCGTGTCGTGCCCGCGGCGCCGCGTCCGCCTTGCAAAAGCAGCAGCATCTTGCGGCCGCCGCTGCGGCGGTAGGTCAGCACACCGGGGGCGACCTGATCGCGGAACCGGGGGCGTCCGAATTTTGCGGCAAGCTGATCCTGGATCGCTGCGCTGTCGCCAGAACCGGTGACCTGCAACGTGCACAGTGGCCGCCCGCCAAAATCGCTGATCCGGCCCGACATCGCGAAAGCCGGTGATGCCAGCCGCTGACCCGACGGGACAGTCAGGCCCTGACTGCGCATTGCGGCATCTGCCCCTTCAAAGCCTCGCGCGTACGTCGCGCCGCAGGTCTTGTCAAAAACCTGCAAGGCCTGATCCAGAGACACGAGGTTGGTGCCGGGGCGTGGCCCTTCGGCTTCGGGTGTGCAGGCGGCCAAGAGCGCTGCTGCGGCCAGGGTGGCGGTGAGGCCAAGCCCGCGCGACACCGAGCGTCCCGATGTCGCTTTGCCGTTTCGCTGCGTGTTCGAAATACGTGGCATCAAAAGCAGTCCATTTCAGATATCCAGTTTCGCGGCAGCCCGCGTCAGACCATTGCCGGCAGATTCAGTCCCAATATGCACGCCCAATCCAGGGTTCAGCGGGACTTTGGCGGCCTTGGTCGCCGAAGAAGCAAACCGGCGAAGCAAATCGGGCAAGGGCGTGCGCGTCAGAAACCTCAGCGCGCAGCGCTGGCTGTTGATCCGCATCTGGCGGTCCTTTCGCGCGTTCACGAAAAGCCCGCTTGCCGTGTCATAAGCAAACCCCATGCGTTGAGCCTTGGCTTGTGCTGCGCCCACGTCGGACAGATAGACATCGTAGCAGATCGAAGCGAAGAGCTTGCCAGCGGCTTCGGCGGACATTGCGTTTTTACGCAATGCCTCGGCCGAAGCGGGTGAGGACAAGGTCATCACCAGAGCCACAAGGATGCCGACGCGAGCCATCGAATGATCAGCCCTTGACCGCTTTGACGATCTTCTGGGCGCCATCTTTCAGGTCATCCGCCGCGATCACATCGACGTCGGAGTTGTTGATGATGTCCTTGCCCTGCTGCACGTTCGTACCTTCGAGGCGCACGACCAGCGGAACCTTGAGGCCGACCTCTTTTACGGCGGCAACCACGCCTTCGGCAATCACATCGCAGCGCATGATGCCGCCAAAGATGTTCACCAGGATGCCTTTGACGTTGGGATCGCTCGTGATGATTTTGAACGCCTCTGTCACCTTTTCCTTGGTCGCGCCGCCGCCCACGTCGAGGAAGTTGGCAGGCTCGGCCCCATACAGCTTGATGATGTCCATCGTCGCCATGGCCAGGCCCGCGCCGTTGACCATGCACCCGATCTCGCCATCCAGCGCGATATAGTTCAGGTCGTATTTCGACGCTTCGAGCTCCTTGGGGTCTTCCTCGGTCGTGTCGCGCAATTCGGCGATGTCGGCGTGGCGGTAGACCGCATTGCCGTCAAATCCCATCTTGGCGTCGAGGCATTTCAGATCGCCGCTGTCGGTGATGATCAGCGGGTTGATCTCGAGCATCTCCATGTCCTTGTCGAGGAACAGCTTGTAGAGCGTGCCCATCAGCTTGACGCATTGCTTTACCTGCGCGCCCTTGAGCCCGAGGTTAAAGGCGATGCGGCGGCCGTGGTACGGCTGATAGCCGGTCGCGGGGTCGACGCTGAATGACAGAATCTTTTCGGGGGTCTTTTCGGCGACCTCTTCGATGTCCATGCCGCCTTCGGTCGAGGCAACAAACGACACGCGGCTTGTCTGACGGTCGACCAGCAGGGCGAGGTACATCTCGGTCTCGATGCCGCTGCCGTCTTCGATGTAGATGCGGTTGACCTGCTTGCCCGCCGGGCCGGTCTGTTTGGTGACCAGCGTGCGGCCCAGCATCTTCTTGGCCTCTTCGGCGGCCTCGCTGGCCGATTTGGCCAGGCGCACGCCACCCTTGTCGCCGGCGTCGGCCTCTTTGAACGTGCCCTTGCCGCGTCCGCCGGCGTGGATTTGCGCTTTGACAACCCACAGGGGGCCATCCATTTCGCCCGCGGCGGTTTTGGCTTCTTCGGCTTTCAGAACGACGCGGCCGTCCGAGACTGGCGCGCCATACGAGCGCAGAAGCGCCTTGGCCTGATATTCGTGGATGTTCATGAGGGGCACGTCCCGCTTATCGTGATCGTTGCCCAGCAAACTACGCGGGTTTGGCCGCGATAAAACGCTATTCGGCCTGTTAGCGCGTAGCATTCGGTTGAAATGGGATATTTGTGATCACGACAAGAAAATGTGTGATCACAAATCGCCTCGCGGCGGTATCGACTGATTCCGCAAACAGGTTTGCGTCAAAAAATAAGGGCGCCCCGCGATATGCGAGGGCGCCCAGCTTTTGATCCGGCGTGAGTTGGATCAGGCCAGCGAGCCGTCGATGCCTTTGCAGGCTTCGACCAGACCTTTGACCGCATCAACCGACTTGTCGAACATCGCCTGCTCGTCTTTCGACAGCGAGATGTTGACCACACGTTCCACACCGCCCGCGCCGATCACCGTCGGCACGCCGACATAGAACCCGTCGAGGCCATAGGCGCCGTCCACGTAGGCTGCGCAGGGCAGAACGCGCTTTTGGTCTTTCAGATACGCTTCGGCCATCTCGATCGCCGATGTGGCGGGCGCGTAGTACGCCGAGCCGGTTTTCAGCAGGCCAACGATCTCGGCCCCGCCATCGCGGGTGCGCTGGACGATTGCGTCCAGTTTGTCCTTGGTGGTCCAGCCCATGTCCACAAGGTCGGGCAGGGGGATGCCGGCGACGGTGGAATAGCGCGTCAGCGGCACCATCGTGTCGCCGTGGCCGCCCAGCACGAAGGCTGTAACGTCTTTCATCGATACGTCGAATTCGAGGCTGAGGAAGTGGCGGAAGCGCGCGCTGTCCAGCACGCCGGCCATGCCGCAGACTTTCTCGTGCGGGAGGCCCGAGAATTCGCGCAGCGCCCAGACCATCGCATCGAGCGGGTTGGTGATGCAGATCACAAAGGCGTCGGGCGCATTGTCGCGGATGCCTTCGCCGACCGATTTCATGACCTTGAGGTTGATCCCCAGAAGGTCGTCGCGGCTCATGCCGGGTTTGCGCGGCACACCTGCAGTGACGATGCAGACGTCTGCGCCTGCGATGTCCGCGTAGTCGGTGGTCCCTTTCAGCGCGGCGTCAAAGCCTTCGGACGGGCCGCTTTCCGCAATGTCGAGCGCCTTGCCCTGGGGCACGCCGTCGGAAATGTCGAACAGGACGACGTCGCCCAGTTCTTTCAGCGCTGCGAGGTGGGCGAGCGTGCCGCCGATTTGACCTGCGCCGATCAGGGCGATTTTGGGTCTGGCCATGGGATGTCTGTCTCCGGTGGTTTGACTTGGCTGGACGCTGGGTTACGCGCAAGCCGGCCTTCGCGCAAGTGCTGCAGTTGCAGCATGACCCGCATGTCCGGGCTGGCTATCAAGGCCGAGCGGGCGTAAGGCCTTGGAGAGCCGGAGCATTTCGAAGGGAATTTGCATGATCGAGCTGAGTTGGTCCTTCCTTGCTCTTGGGGCCCCGGCAGCTATGTTTGCCGGGATATCAAAAGCGGGGTTCGGATCAGGCGCGGCTTTTGCCTCGGCCTCGATTCTGGCTTTGGTGATCGAACCGGGGCAAGCGCTGGGTATCATGCTGCCCCTGCTCATGCTGATCGACGTGCTGACGCTGCGCCCTTACTGGCGCCAATGGGATTGGGCGGCGTCGCGGGTTCTGATTCTGGCGGGGTTGCCGGGCGTGGCGCTGGGCGCACTGGTCTACCGCGCGGCTTCGGACGATGTGATACGGCTGCTGATCGGGATCATGTCGCTGGTCTATGTGGCCAGCCAGGTGCGCGGGCTTGTTCGCGCGGCGCCCCGGCAGCGGCGGCGCCTTCCGGTATGGGTTGGTGTCGTGGCGGGTGTCACGACAGGGTTTACCAGCTTTGTCAGCCATGCAGGCGGCCCGCCTGCGGCGGTCTATCTGCTGAGCGCCGGACTGACCAAAACAGCCTATCAAGCCTCTTCGGTGCTGATCTTCTGGGCGATCAATATCTTCAAGTTCGTGCCGTATGCCTTTTTGGGGATTTTCAGCTGGGACACGGTCAAAGCTGATCTTGCGCTGGCCCCGTTTGCGGTTCTCGGGACACTTCTGGGCGTCTGGTTGCACCGGCGCATCCCCGAGCGCGCCTTTTTCATGGTGGCCTTTGCGCTGCTGACGGTCACGGGAACCAAGCTGATCTGGGACGCGCTGACCTGAGGGGCGCGCGGGACTACGGTGGCCCCGCGCGCCGAATTATGCGTCTTCGCCCTGGGCGGGCAGCGCTTCGGCAATCGTCTCATAGGCTTGTCCGCTGGCCACAAGGCACGAAATCCCGCTGGCGTTGGTCACGGTGATCGTCCAGGTGCCGGTTTCCGCCGAGGCGAACACCTCGACCATGGCATTGTTGGCCCCCAGGCCAATCGACTGACGCGTTTCGCCATAGCGGTCGGCCAGCCGTTCCACCACAGCGTCACGCGGCGCGCAATTGCGTGTCTGCGCCGAGGCGGGGGCGATGGTCAGTGCGGCGGCAATCGCAAAGATGCCGCCAGTGAGGATCAGTTGAACAGGACGCATGGGCCCAACTCCTTAGGTCTGACGCCGAAGGGTGCACGCATGGCCGCCCGGATCTTCCGCATCCGGCAACGGGCCCCCCAGCAAAGATTGTCCGTCCTGGCGCGGCGTCCCGGTCATGCGGCGGCCTGCCGCCCGAGCCTCCCGATTTCGCGCCTCTAGCTTGGGACAGACCCTGAGGAAGGAAGCTGAAGACCGGGTTAACGTTACGAACGCAGCGCCCAATCGTGATCTTTTTTCTGCATTGCGGCAAAAATGGCCTTGAACGATCCGCAAAGAAAGTTGCAGACAGGCGCAACAAAATTATCTTGCTGAGGCTCCATGTCGCGCGACACGCATCCCTACCGTTCGGTTCTGTATCTGCCTGCATCCAACGAACGTGCCCTGGCCAAGGCACGGAGCCTGGCGGCGGATGCGGTCATCTTTGACCTCGAGGATGCGGTCGCCCCGGATCAGAAGGTGGCGGCGCGGGACACGCTGAGCGCGGCGCTGGCCGATGGCGGGTTTGGCGCCCGCCGCCGGATCGTGCGGATCAATGATGCCGACACCGAATGGTATGCCGGGGATGTCGCGGCGGCGGCGACGATGGCCTGTGATGCGGTTTTGCTGCCCAAGGTCAGCACGCCCGACCATCTGCAAACGCTGGCCGATGCGCTGCCGGGCGTGGCGCTGTGGGCGATGATTGAAACCGCCGAAGGCGTGCTGCGCTCTGCCGAGATCGCGCGTGCCCATCCCCGGCTTGAGGGGTTTGTCCTTGGCACCAACGATCTGGCCAAGGAAATCGGCTGCCGTCCGCGCGCTGACAGGCTGCCGATGATGACCGCGCTGCAGACCGCCCTTATGGCGGCGCGGATGGCGGGTTTGGTTGCGGTGGACGGCGTCTATAACGCGTTCCGCGACGAAGAGGGGCTCCGCGCCGAATGCGAACAGGGCCGCGATCTGGGCTTTGACGGCAAGACGCTGATCCATCCCGCGCAGCTGGACATAGCGAACGCCGTGTTTTCGCCTTCGGACGAAGATGTGGCGCTGGCCGAACGCCAGATCGCGGCCTTTGACGAAGTGTCGGCGGCAGGCAAGGGCGTGGCCGTGGTTGACGGGCGCATCGTTGAAAACCTGCATGTCGAACAGGCCCGCGCCACGCTGGCCAAGGCACGTGCAATCGCGGCTCTGGCCGGGTAGCCTTTCGCGGCACGGCAGGCAAAAAGGAGCGCGCGCCATGTTTCTGATTATCGTCGGGGTTCTGGAATGGTCCGTGGTCCATTGGCTGCGCCGGCTGATGCCGGGTGTGCGCGGCTGGATGCAGGACCGGATGGGCGACGCCTCTCGTGGGGTTATCGCGGCATTTCTGGTGGGCAGCATCGTATTGATGGTCGTTGGGTATCGCTCGGCCGACTATGTCGCCATCTGGGAGCCGCCCGGCTTTTTCACCCACATCAACAACCTGTTGATGGTGCTGGCTTTCTACGTCTTTGGCGCGTCGGCGGCAAAGCCGGCCAAGGTCTGGCTGGGCACCAAGCTGCGCCACCCGCAGCTGACCGCGGTCAAGATCTGGGCCGTGGCGCATTTGCTGGTGAATGGCGATCTGGCGTCAATCGTGCTGTTTGGCGGCCTTTTGGCCTGGGCGGTGATCAGCGTGGTCCTCATCAACCGCGCCGAAGGTCCCTGGACCCCGCCGCCGCAGGCCCCTGCCAGGAAAGAGATCACCCTTGGCGTGATCACGCTGGTGCTGTTCACCGTTGTGTCGCTGCTGCACGGGTGGCTCGGCCCCTGGCCGTTCGGAGGGTAAAGTCATGAAAGCATACAGATTTCTAACCGCAGACGATACGTCGGCCTTTTGCCACAAGGTGACCGAGGCACTGGCCAAGGGGTGGGAGCTGTACGGCGATCCAACCTATGCGCATGACGCCTCGAACGGCGTGATGCGCTGCGGGCAGGCCGTGGTGAAAGAGGTAGACGGGGCGTACGACCCCGAGGTCAAGTTGGGGCAGCTATGAGCAAGACGAATCCGGGCCGGTTCTTTGAAGACTACCGCCTTGGCGAGGTGATCCATCACGCGGTGCCGCGCACTGTCGGTGCGGGCGAACGCGCGCTGTATCACGCCCTCTATCCCCAGCGTCACGCGCTGTATTCATCGGATGCCTTTGCGCAGGCCAGCGGGCTGGCCGCGTCGCCGCTGGATGACATGATCGCCTTTCATGTGGTGTTCGGCAAAACGGTGCCCGACATTTCGCTGAACGCAGTGGCCAACCTTGGCTATGCCGAAGGGCGGTGGCTGCGGCCGGTCTGGCCGGGCGATACGCTGCGCTCGCAAAGCGAGGTCATCGGGCTCAAGCAGAACTCCAGCGGCAAAAGCGGTGTTGTCTGGGTGCGCACGCAAGGATTCAACCAACATGGCGAGGCCGTGCTGAGCTATGTGCGCTGGGTCATGGTGCGCAAACGTGATCTGGACGCGCCTGCGCCCGAAACCGTCGTGCCGGATCTGGCCAAAACCGTGGACGCCGCCGATCTGGTTGTTCCCGACGGGCTGGACTTTACCACCTACGATTTCGCCGCCGCCGGAGAGCCGCACCGCTGGAGCGACTACGCGATTGGCGAGACAATCGACCACGTCGACGGCGTGACGGTCGAAGAGGCCGAGCACATGATGGCGACGCGTCTGTGGCAGAACACCGCCAAAGTGCATTTTGACGCCACCGTGCGCCCGGACGGATCGCGCCTGATCTATGGTGGGCATGTCATCAGTCTGGCGCGGGCGCTGTCATTCAACGGGCTGGCCAATGCGCAGATGGTGGTCGCCCTGAACGGCGGGGCGCATGCAAACCCCTGTACATCCGGCATGACCGTGCGGGCCTGGTCCGAGGTGCTGGACCGCGCTGAAACGCTGGCGCCGGGTGTCGGCGCTGTGCGGCTGCGGCTGGTAGCGACCACTGGCGCGCCTTTTGCGTTGCGGGATGACGATGGCAAATACCTGCCCGAGGTTCTGCTGGATCTCGATTACTGGGCGCTGGTCCCGATGTGATCCCGGTCTGACCTGATTGTGACTGGCCCGGCGTTGTCGCGCTGATAGCTTGCTTGCATGTGGCGTTCGATTTTCCTGTCCGTTCTGGCCGGGCCCGCTGTGGCTTGCGATCTGGCGCTTGCGCTGGCCGTCGATACGTCCGGATCTGTGGACGCCCGGGAATACGCGACCCAGATGCAGGGCCTTGCGCTGGCCCTGCGCGATGGCTCGGTCGCCGATGCGCTGGTACGCGCCCGCGCCACGGTCGCGCTGGTGCAGTGGACGGGGGGATCACGGCAGGCCACCACGATCCCATGGACTGACGCGTCGACCCATGCCGCGGTCGCGGCCCTGGCTGACCGTATCGCCGGTGATCCGCGCGTCTGGCGCAACTTTTCCACGGCTATCGGCGAGGCGTTGGAGCACACCGCACGCGAATTTGCCGCCGTGCCCCAATGCCGCCGCCGGGTGATTGACCTGTCTGGCGACGGGCTGTCGAACGAAGGCATTGCTCCGCGCCGGACCCATGCCGCCCTGCGTGCGGCAGGCATCACCGTCAACGCCCTGGCCATCGAGGAGAGCGAAGCCGACCTGACCGCCTATTTCTGGGAAAACGTCATCACCGGCGACGGAGCCTTTGTTGTCACCGCCGCCGGGTTCGAGCAATATCCCGAAAAGATCAAACAAAAGCTCTTGCGCGAGGTGACGCAGCAAGTGTCGATGCTGGGGGACCCACGATGAAACATCTGCTTGCCGCGGCCTGCATGGCCCTTGCCACGCCAGCCGTTGCCTTTGATCCAGCCGCGGACGAGGACGTGACCGCTTTTGTCGAAGCGAACCTGCTGGGCATCTTTTATCATGAACTCGGCCATGCCCTGATCGACATCCTTGATCTGCCGATCTTTGGTCAGGAAGAGGACGCCGCCGATGTCGCGTCGATCTTTTTGATCGATGCTTTTTATGACGAGGAAACCGCAGTGTCGCTGGCCTATGACACGGCATTCGGGTTTCTGGGCGAAGCGGACGAGGTCGGCGATGATGTGGCGTGGTGGGACAACCACGGCCCCGACCTTCAGCGCTATTACAACCTTGTTTGCCTGTTCTACGGCGCCAATCCGGACGAACGCGAAGATGTCGCCCAGGATCTTGGCCTGCCCGAAGAACGCGCGGACTATTGTCCCGACGAATACGATCAGGCCGCCGCAAGCTGGGGCGGCGCGCTGGACAGCATTGCGGGGCAAGGACGCAGCTTTCGCTTTGTAGGTGTCGAAGGCACAAGCGCCTCTGCGATGTTCACCGGTCAAGTGATCGCAGCCGAGATCGAGGCTCTCAACGCCGAATTCAAACTGCCCGCCACGCTGGACATCCGGGTCGAGTCCTGCGGCGAGGCCAACGCCTTTTACGACCCCGGCGAGACCGCAATTATCATGTGCACCGAATTCACACCGTTCCTGAGTCGGATGGCGGGCGACTTCTTGTGATCACGTAATTTCAGGTTGTGATCACAGATAGCGCAACCACTGCGACTTTTCGAACCGGTCGCCCGTGCGGCGGGGGAACCCGCGTGACAGCCGGGGATTATTCGCTAGTGTGACACGCGGAACAAATTCAGGACGACCAACATGGCTGACGTGAACCGGGGCAACAGGCCCCTGTCTCCGCATTTGGCGATCTATCGCCCGCAACTCAACTCGATCACGTCGATCCTGACGCGGATCACGGGAAACGCCCTGATTGTGGCGGCTTTGTTGATCGTGTGGTGGTTTCTGGCTGCGGCCACCTCCGAAGAGGCCTTTGCCCGGGCGAATGGTGTGATCACAAGCTGGTTTGGCGATCTGGTCATGTTCCTGTCGCTGTGGGCGCTGTGGTATCACACGCTGGCTGGCGTGCGGCATCTGATCTGGGACAGCGCGCGGATGCTGGATCTGGACAGTGCCGAAAAGCTGGGCTGGGCGGTTGTGGGCGGGTCGGTCCTGCTGACCATTCTGACCGTCATCATCATCTGAGGAGCCACCGATGCGTTATCTGACTGACCGCAAGCGCGCCATCGGCCTGGGTTCGGCCAAATCCGGTGTGCACCATTTCTGGGCGATGAAAGTGTCGTCTGTCGCGCTTTTGATCCTTGTCCCGCTGTTCGTGTTCACGTTTGG
>JAHDCH010000085.1 GCA_020629995.1 Pseudaestuariivita sp.
GAGCGCTGCCCTCCGAAGGCAGAGGCCAGAGGTTCGAATCCTCTCAGGTGCGCCACTTCACCCAGGCGTTTTGGATCACTCGCGGATGCGGCCAAAGGCCGACAGGCGGTTGATCTTGTCCAGCCGTTCCAGATTGACGACGGTGGACAGGGTCAGGCGGTCCTGGCTCCAGTCGCCGGGGCGCTGGATCGCGATGGTGGTCAGCGCCAGCGCAGCGATCAGCGGAAGGGCAAGCCCAAGGAACAGCACGCCTTCGCGCACCGAAGGCCGCCCATCAAGCGCCGACAGGATGCGCCGCTCAAGCGTCGACAGTTTCCCGTCGCGGGTCGAGGACCTGTCGGCGGTCACCAGCGTGACCTTGGGGACGGCGATCACAAAGGTCCGGTCACGGCGCAGCGCGGTCTGGCACACGGACAGCAGCGTGTCGCAATAGCTGCGCACGTCGATCCGTCCCCGCGACAGGACGCGGGTGTCGCAGTTGAATTCGCGCAGCTGTTCAACCTGCCGTTTCCACGCGTGAAAGACGGGGTTGAGGAAAAACACCGGCTTGAGCGTTTCCAGAACGATTTCCCATTCGAGATCGCCCTGGCGGATGTGCTGGAATTCATGCGCCAGCGACACTTTCAGCTCGGACGCCGAACTGAGCATATGCGAGGGTACAACCACGTAATAATTGCGCAGGCCGCGGGTCGAGAAGGGCACGAGCGTGCGGTCCGAGATCAGCAGGTGGATGCGCCCGAACTGGCGCCAGGCATAGCTGCCACGCACGATCCGGCGCAGGCAGGCGACGGAATAGACGAGCCGCACCGCGCCCAGCACCAACCCGATCAGGAAGGCTGCAATCACGCCTTTGGCCAGCCATCCTGCGCCCTGCATCAGGTTCAGGATGAAGGTGTCGCGCAGCTGCAGCAGGCCTTCGACATCGGCGGCGGCCATTTCGAACCCGCCACCCAGGTAATAGGACACGAACATGTCCGACAGGTTCAGCTGCGCAGCCCCGGCCATCCCGGCGTTGCGCAGCGCCGCATAGCCCAGAACCAGAAAGGGCGCGGCAACGATGACGAGAAAGGTGGCGTTCAGCAGGCGCAGCTGCACGCCATGGGCATGTTTGAGGCCGGTCGCGTTCATCACGCCGCGCACGGCAAGCCAAAGGACATAGGCGATACAGACAAGGATGTTCGCGTTGATGAACGCGTCCAGCAGAGCTTCACCCGGTATCATTTTTCAACCTCCGATCCACAAGTGCCCGGATTTGCCCCAATGCTTCCTCGGTCAGTGCATCGTCGTTGACCAGGCGCGCCACCATAGAGGCGGGCGTGTCGTCGAACAGCTTGGCTGACAGGTCGCGCAGTGAGCGAGATTGATAGACGTCCCGTTCAAGCGAGGGGATGTAGACGTGTTTTTTGCCTTCCTTGCGGCTGTCCACAAAGCCCTTTTGCTCGAGGATCCGCAGGATTGTCGCAGCTGAGGTATAGGCGAGGTTCCGGTCTTCGGGCAGGCGGGCGAGTACATCGCGCACAGTGCCTTCGCCCAAGGCCCAGAGTTCGTTCATGAACTCCAGCTCGACTTCGGTCAGCAGCTCGCTTTTCTTCTTTTTCATCGTCATCCCAACTTGCGCGCCCGCTCACGACGGCGCGCTTTGCAGAGTAAAGGCCATGCCGCGAGATTCACAAAGCGAAATCTACTAAACCTTTCGAAAACAGAACAGCCCCCAGGCGATGCTGATCCCCAGAGGCCACCACAGAGGCTGGCCTACAAGGCCGAGCCACGCCAGAAAGATGTAGGCCGACCCCAGCAGAGAGATGAACAACCGGTCGCCAAGCGTGGTGGTCAGCCCAAGGATGCCGCGCCGTTCGATCCCGTCGCGGTATTTGAACACCTCAAGCAGGCCGATGATGGCGATGGCGCCAAAGATGCCGCAGAACAGCGCAAAGGTTGCCGGCGTCCAGGCCATCCAGAACGACGGCCAGAGGGGCGCGGTCCAGCTGAACCCGGTCTCTTCTTCCTTCTTGGCGACATTGCCCCAGCCCTGGGCCGAAGCCGAGCCAGCCCAAAGCGGCAGAGTGAAATACAAAAGGCGTGTCATCAGACCCTCCCCAGGGCAAAGCCCTTGGCGATGTAGTTGCGGACAAAGTAGATCACGATCGCGCCGGGGATGATCGTAAGCGTTCCGGCGGCAGCCAGAAGGCCCAGCTCGTACCCCGCCGAGGACGCGGTTTTGGTCATCGTGGCGGCGATGGGTTTTGCCTGCACGGCCGTCAGCGTCTTGGCGAGCAGCAGTTCGACCCACGAGAACATGAAGCAAAAGAACGCGGCCACCCCCACGCCTGCCTTGATGGTGGGCAGGAAGATCGTGACGAAGAAACGCGGAAAGGAATAACCGTCGACATAGGCTGTCTCGTCCAGCTCCTTGGGCACGCCGCCCATGAACCCTTCGAGGATCCAGACCGCGAGGGGGATGTTGAACAGGCAATGCGCCAGAGCGACGGCGAGGTGCGTGTCGAACAGCCCCACAGACGAATAGAGCTGAAAGAAGGGCAGGGCGAACACAGCCGCAGGCGCCATCCGGTTGGTCAGCAGCCAGAAGAACAGCTGTTTGTCGCCCAGGAACCGGTAGCGGGAAAAGGCATAGGCCGCGGGCAGGGCAACACAGACCGAGATCACCGTGTTCAGCGACACGTAGATGATCGAGTTGATATAGCCCCAGTACCAGGTCGGATCGGTGAAGATGACCTTGTAGTTTTCCAGCGTGAAGGTCTGCGGGAACAGGCTGAAGCCGCCCAGGATCTCTTGCGTGGTTTTGAACGACATCGCCACCAGCCAGTAGATCGGCAGCATCAGGAAGGCGATGTAGAGGATCGGGATCAGGGACCGTTTTCTCATTGGGAGGTTCCTTTGGAGTATTGCAGGTCGCTGCACAGGACGTAAGGCAGGCCCCCGCCCCGGGCGGAGGCCCCGGGCTGTTCGGCAAAGGTGCCGGGCGCTCTGCATGGCATGGGTAGAACGGTCATTCCGCGTCGTCCTTGGTCATCAGGGTGTAGAACAGCCATGACACCAGCAGGGTGATGGCAAAGTAGATCAGGCTCATCGCCGCCGCGGGGCCCAGGTCAAACTGCCCAAGGGCAATCTTCACCAGATCGATCGACAGAAGCGTTGTCGAATTGCCCGGCCCGCCGCCCGTAAGGACAAAGGGTTCGGTGTAGATGTTGAAGCTGTCCATGAACCGCAAAAGGATGGCGATGGTCAGGACCGTCTTCATCTTGGGCAGCTGGATGTAGCGGAACACCTTCCACGGGCTCGCGCCGTCGATCTTGGCCGCCTGGTAGTAGGCGTCGGGGATCGACACGAGGCCGGCGTAGGACAGCAGCACCACCAGTGAAGTCCAGTGCCAGACATCCATCGTGACAATCGTGATCCACGCGGCAAGAGGGTCTTGCGTCATGTCATAGGTGATGCCCAGCGTGTGGTTCATCAGATAGCCCAGCAGGCCGATGTCGGGCAGGGTAAAGATGTTCCACATCGCGCCGACCACGTTCCACGGGATAAGCATCGGCAGGGCCATCAGAACCAGGCACACGGGCACCCACATGCCCTGCCGCGGCATCGACAGGGCGATGATGATCCCCAGCGGCACCTCGATGATCAGGATCAGGAAGGTGAACATGAACTGCCGCCCCAGGGCCGCATGAAAGCGGTCGGACCGCAGGATCTGTTCGAACCAGTCAAGGCCCTGCCAGAAGAAGACGTTGTTTCCAAACGTCTCCTGCACCGAATAATTGACCACGGTCATGATCGGGATCAGCGCGTTGAACGCCACCAGCAGCAACACGGGCAGGACAAACAGCCACGCCTTTTGGTTTTCGGTCTTCATGGATGTGCTCCGGTTTGAGTGCGCGGGGCAAAAAGTTCGTACGAACTTTTTGCCGGCCCGGTGAACTGAGGGATGGTCATGTGGCGGCCTCGGTCGCGATCCAGCCGTCGCGGTAAAGGCGCGTCTGGTCCGGGCGGAAGGCAAGGTGCACCTCAGAGCCCTGCGTGACGTCAGTGCGGTCCACAACCGCCTTGATCGGCGTGTCTCCGGCCATGGCCTCGATCACCGCATGGCGGCCCACGTCGGACACCTTGCGCACGCGGGCGGGCACGCCTGTGTCGGCCAGCGTCACGAATTCGGGCCGCACGCCGACCTGCGCGGTCCCGCCCGAGCCAGTGACCGCGCCTTCGAGCGCGATGTCATGGCCCTGGAAGCGCACGCGCTGGCCGTCCGCCTCGGCGGGCAGGATGTTCATGCCCGGTGAGCCGATGAAGTGTCCCACAAAGGTGTGCTGAGGCCGCTCGAACAGCTCGACGGGCGTGCCGATCTGCACGATCTCGCCCTCCTGCATCACCACCACCTGATCGGCAAAGGTGAGCGCTTCGGTCTGGTCGTGGGTCACGTAGATCATCGTCGCGCGGACGCGCTGGTGCAGCTCCTTGAGCTTGGAGCGCAGTTTCCATTTCAGATGCGGGTCGATCACCGTCAGCGGCTCGTCAAACATCACGACGTTCACGTCGTCGCGCACCAGCCCCCGGCCCATCGAGATCTTTTGCTTGTTGTCGGGCGACAGATGCGCGGCGCGGGTGTCCAGCATCGGCTCGACCTCGAGCATCGTGGCGATCTCGGCGACGCGCGCGGCGATGCGCGCCTCGTCCACGCCGCGGTTGCGCAGCGGAAAGGCCAGGTTATCGCGCACGGTCATCGTGTCGTAGATCACGGGAAACTGGAACACCTGCGCGATGTTGCGCTGGTTGGGCGGCAGCCGGGTGACGTCGGTGCCGTCAAACAGAATGCGCCCGTCCGAAGGGGTCAACAGACCCGAAATGATGTTCAGCAGCGTGGACTTGCCGCAGCCCGAAGGCCCCAGCAGCGCATAGGCGCCGCCATCCTGCCAATCGAGGTTGATCTCTTTCAGGGCATAATCCGCCGGGCCCGAAGGGTTTGGCAGGTAGGAATGGCGCAGGCCATCAAGGGTAATCTTTGCCATCAGGCCACGAGCCTCCCGCCGGGTTCAAAGTAAAAGGCATGGGTGGGATCGAGGAAAAAGTCGTGGTCCTCGCCCACGCGGTAGGGGTGCACGCCATGGGTCAGCGACACCCAGCTATCGGTGCCCATCAGGAAATGTGCGCTCGATTCGCTGCCCGACAGCTCGGTCACCTGCACCGTGCCGGTGATCGCGACATCGCCGGGCGTCTGGCGCACGGGCAGAACGTGGTGGGGGCGGATGGCCATGGTGTAGGCGCCATCAGGCAGCGCGGCAGGCGCACCGGTCAGTGTCCAGTGAACGCCCGAGGGCAGGCTTGCCGTGGTGCCGGTCTTGGTGATCGCGGCGGCGTTGATCGGCGGGTCGGAAAAGACCCGGGCGGCAGCCAGCGTCGCGGGTTTGCGGTAAATCTCGGCGGTGGGGCCAAACTGGGTGACGGTGCCGTCATCCATCAGCGCGGTCGCCCCACCCAGCAGCAGCGCCTCTTCGGGTTCGGACGTGGCATAGACCACAACCGCCCCGCGCCCGGCAAACAGCTCGGGCAGCTGCTCGCGCAGCTCTTCGCGCAGCTTGTAATCGAGGTTGGCGAGCGGCTCGTCCAGGAACACCGCGCGGCTTTCCTTGGCGATGGCGCGCGCCAGGGCGCAGCGCTGTTGCTGGCCGCCCGACAGCTCCTGCGGGCGGCGTTTCAGCATCGGCACCAGTTGCAGGATCTGAGCGGCCTCGGCCACACGGTCTTCGATTTCGGATCGGGCCATGCCCGCGACCCGCAAGGGCGAGGCGATGTTGTCGAACACGGTCATGTGCGGGTAATTCACAAAGAACTGGTGCACGAGCGAGATGTTGCGTTTCTGCGGCGTGAGGCGCGAGACATCCTCGCCCCCCATCACGATCCGGCCCGAAGCGAGCGGATCAAGCCCCGCCATCAGCTTGATCAAGGATGTCTTGCCCGCGCCGGTCTGCCCGAGAAGGACATTGAAATGCCCCGGCTGCAGCGTGAGCGTGGTCGGCTTGATATGCGTGATCCCGCGCACGACCTTGGAGGCGGAGTGAAGTTCGAGTGTCATCGGTATGTGTCAGCTTTGCCCAAGGAGGGACCGAAGCCCGGCGATGCAGGCTTCGGTCCGGCTGAGGGTCCCTCCCCACGCGCAAGGCGCGGGAAGGGCAGGGAGGTTACTGGTTCCAGCGGGCGACAAGGTCGTCGTAGTTGACCGTCTCGCCTTGCGGCTTTTCGTTCTCCAGCTTGGCCTTGGCGCCGCCTTTGCCAAGCCATTCGGACGCGTCCTTGGGCTCGTTCAGGCGCGGGCCGCAGCCGCCATAGACGTTGGCGCCTTCATCGGCGGCCTGCATCCGGGCCATGGTGATGTCCATCTCCTCGGCCAGGCGGTCCATTGCTTCCTGCGGGGTAAAGGCGCCCGAGTTCACGTCACCGATCTGCTGCCACCAGATTTGCGCCAGCTTGGGATAGTCGGGCACGTTGATGCCGGTCGGCGACCATGCCACCCGGTCGGGCGAGCGGTAGAACTCGACCAGACCGCCCAGTTTGGGCGCGCGTTCGGTAAAGCTTTCGTGGTTGACCGAGCTGTCGCGGATGAAGGTCAGACCCACGTGGGATTTCTTCACATCGACAGTTTTGGAGGTGACGAACTGGGCATAGAGCCAAGCCGCCTGCGCGCGATCCGACGGTGTGGATTTCAGGAAGGTCCACGACCCCACGTCCTGATAGCCGACCTTCTGGCCTTTTTCCCAGTAGGGGCCGTGCGGCGAGGGGGCCATCCGCCACAGCGGGTTGCCTTCGTCATCCACGGTGTTGTTGCCTTCCGACTTGGGTTTCACCATGTCAGCGGTAAAGGCGGTGTACCAGAAGATCTGCTGGGCCACGTTGCCCTGGCTCAGCGCCGGCAGCGATTGGTAAAAGTCGAACGACGCCGCACCCGGAGGCGCGTAGTTGCGCAGCCATTCGTCCCACTTGCGGATCGCGTACACAGCCGCCGGGCCGTTGGCCGCCCCGCCGCGCGACACGGATGCGCCGGCCGGGTTGCACGAACCGGCTTCCATGCGGATGCCCCATTCGTCGATCGGCACGCCATTGGGCTCGCCCACCGACCCCGCGCCGGCCATCGACAGCCAGGCGTCGGTCATGCGCCAGCCAAGGTCGGGCGCGCGTTTGCCGTAATCCATGTGGCCATAGATCGCGACCCCGTCGATTTCCTTGACGTCGTTCGAGAAGAACTCGGCGATGTCCTCGTACGCGGACCAGTTGACCGGAACGCCCAGATCATAGCCGTATTTGGCCTTGAACGCGGCCTGAAGGTCTTCGCGGTCGAACCAGTCCTTGCGGAACCAGTAGAGGTTCGCAAACTGCTGGTCGGGCAGCTGGTAAAGATTGCCATCGGGGCCGGTGGTGAACTGGATCCCCATGAAGTCATCCAGATCCAGCGTCGGCGAGGTGGTCGCCGCCCAGTCACCCGCCATCTGTTCGGTCAGGTTGTAGGCCAGTTGCAGGCGCGAGTGCGTGCCGATCAGGTCGCTGTCGTTGACATAGCCGTCATACAGGTTCCGCTGCGTCTGCATCTGCGTCTGTACAGCCTGAACGACCTCGCCTTCGCCCAGGATCTGGTGGTTGACCTTGATGCCGGTGATCTCTTCGAACGCCTTGGTCAGCACTTCGGATTCATAACCGTGCGTCGGGATGCCTTCGGAAAGGACGTTGATCTCCATGCCCGAATAGGGCGCTGCGGCGTTGATGAACCATTGCATCTCGGCCATCTGCTCGTCCTTGGACAGCGTGGATGGCTGGAATTCCTGGTCAATCCATTTCTGGGCTGCGGCCTCGTCGGCAAAAGCAGTCCCGGACCCCGCGATGACGGCCACAGCCGCAGTCGCGGAGAGCAGATACTTGCGCATCTTGTCTCCTCCCAAATGTGTGTAAGCTGAACTTTGCCAGCTGCCCAAATTCGTAGCTTTGCGCCTGCGGACAAGTCAACTAATTTATTAGTAGTAAATTTCGGAGGGCGCGTGAGGGCGTTCGAAGGTTTTCGTAAGTATCGGAAATATATTAATATTTGCGATCATCTCTCGGCGGCCAGGTGTATCCAAACTGGCGTGCCTCGGGTGCGCAGATGTCCCAGATCGCATCGCAGGCGGGGTCGCCGGATTCGAATTTCCACCGCCGTTCAGGGTCAATTTCGATGGGCGATGCGTCCGGTTTCGGCGCGCTGGCAAGGAACTGCGCAACGTCATGGATCACCGACGCGGGGTTGGCGCAGATCGATTCGTAGGTCACCACATGCACCCGGTCGCGCGGCAGATCGTCCATCGCCTTGCGGAACAGGCGCACCTGGTACCACCAGGACAAGGCGCTCAGCACGTGCTGCGGCTCTTGCTCCAGCGATGTCTTGCGGCCGCTCAAGCGGTGCGCGGCGGTCAGCGTGGCAAGGCCCACAGGATGGTTCAGCCGGGCGGTGACATGGGGGCGGCGCATGCAGGTGTCCACGGGGTGGCGGATCAGGTAGAGCCAGCGCGCGCGCGGAAAGGCGGCCAGAACCTCGGGCACGATCAGCGAGGTTTCCGGCAGCTTCCACCCCCACAGCGCCGCGCTGCCTTTGGGCGCGATCCCAAGGATGCCGCGCGCCCGGGCCCGCAGGTCACGGCGCCACGCGTCGGGCGCGCGCGCGGCCTGGTCAGGCGCGGTCTTGAGCGCCATTTCATAGATCAGATCGACCCATTCAAGGCTGTCATTCGACGGGTTCAGCTGATTGCCCAGAAAGATGCCGAACCGGTCCAGCACCGCGGACAACAGTCGCGTTCCCGAGCCACCGCGCCCGAATGCGATGACCGGAGCATCAACCAGAGCGGGGTTCTGATTTTGGCTGTATCGGATCGGCGGGGTGGCCGGAGGGCAGGGTGCGGCGCGCTGCATCACGGCTTCGGCTTCGGCGGTGCTCAGCCGGCGGCGCCAGGCCCCGACAGCCAGAGTATCCACGGGCCGCATCCGCATCCCGAACCCGGGTGCCTGACCATACAGAACACGGCTGTGGCGCGTTAGATTGACGTCAGGTTCAAGCCCGGCAAAGTCCAGCATGGCGCGCGCAGCGTCGGCGGGCGCGCTGACGCTTTGCTCGTAGGACAGGCGCAGCAGAGGAATGTCATGCGCTGTGAAACTGCCCGCGGCATCTTCGGCCGCGCGCCACAGGGCGGCGCTCTGAACATGGCGCGGGGCACCTGGATCCAGCCCCGGAAGCTCGGTGCCGCGATGCTTTTGATGCGCCGCCCGGGCTGTTTCGATCACCGGAACATGCGCCACCTTGTCGATCGAGGCCGCCACGTCGCGGGGATCGCGCGTCATCCAGATCACGCGCAGATCGGTCCGGGCAAGGCGCGGCGCGCTCCATGCCGCCTCCGGAGACCGGATAACGACACATTGGATGTGGGATGGCAGGGGATCGCCCTCGGCCCCGGTACGCACGGCACGGTCAAAGTATTTGCGCGCCGTGATCTTGAGTGACGCGGTCAGAATGGCTTCGGCCTTGTCCGGATCGGGGCTGCACAAAGCCTCGAGCAGGCGCGTGGCCTGGCCCGGCTCATCGATCAGAAAGGCGTGTGCATGCGCGCCCAGCATATTCGCCATCGCCGCAGCCCCGCTGCGCGGGCATCCGGTCACCAGGATATACCGCCTTTTTGCCACGTGTCCTGATGCTCC
>JAHDCH010000086.1 GCA_020629995.1 Pseudaestuariivita sp.
CGGTGATCGACAAGGCCGCTGACGCGGCGGTGGACGAAGAGCTGGGCCCGGTCGATGATTTCATCCGCCAACTGGCAGACGAGGCGGACCGCGGAGATCCGGCCTGTGCCATGCAGGGCCTGACGGTCTGGGCGCGGGCGGGCGCGCTGGGCGAGCTGCGCTCGGACACATCCAGGCTGACCACGGGGGCAAGGATCGCGGGGGTCGCGCTGGTGGCGCGCAAGCTGCGCGCGGTGCAGCCGGATCACGAAGGCTGGCCCGACATAGAAGTCTGGCTGGATGGGTTGATGGCGCAGCAGCGCCTGTTCTGGGAAGCCGAAGCGCCGCCGGGCGCATCGCGAGGCAACCTGCGGTCGTGGGCGGCGCTGGCGGGCGCGGCGGTGGCCGATCTGACGGGCGACGAGGTGACAAGAAGCTGGGCGCTGTGGTCGGCCAGCTATGTGGCCTGCACAGCCGGCCCGGATGGCGCATTCCCGCAGGAGATGACGCGCGGCAAGCACGCGCTGCATTACCAGTTGCACAGCGTCGCGCCGCTGGTTGTGGCGGCGGCGCTGTGGAAGCCGCAGGGGTTTGATCTGCTGAGCCAGTGCGATGGCGCTCTGGAACGGGCAGCAGGCTTTGCGGTTGCCGACCTTGCAGACGGTGCGAGATCGCGGGCAATCACCGGAGAGACGCAGAGCTTTTTCGACGGGTCGCGCAAGCTGGGCGCGTTTCAGCTGGCGTGGATCGAGGCGTATCTGACGCTGCGCCCGGACCCGATGATGGATGCGGCGATCCGCGATATGCGGCCCGTGTCGAACTCCAAGCTGGGCGGAGTGCAGACCGGGGCCTGGGGGCTCTAGCCCGAGCGATCTGTTTGACAGCGGCGCGGGCTTGGCTTTGTCTGGTACTGGGCAAGGGGGGCGCAGGCGATGCGGATTTCAGGACAGACGGCTTTGGTGACCGGAGGCGCAAGCGGGCTGGGTGAAGCGACGGCGCGGCATCTGGCGGCGCAGGGCGCGCGGGTCGGCATTCTGGACTTTGACGGAGACGGAGCGGCACGCGTCGCCAAAGAGATTGGCGGGGCGGCGCAGGCGGTTGACGTGGGCGACGCGGCAGAGGTCGAGGCGGCGGTGGCGCGCCTGGTGGACGAGGTCGGAGCGCCAAGGATCGCGGTGAATTGCGCAGGCATCGCCCCGGCGGCGAGGATCGTGGGCCGGGAAGGCAAGCTGTCGACCGAGCTGTTCGAGCGCGTGATCCGGGTGAACCTGATCGGCACGTTCAACGTGATGAGCGTGGCGGCACGCGAGATGGCAGCGCTGGACCCGCTGGAGGGCGGGGAGCGAGGCGTGATCATCAACACGGCCTCGATCGCCTTTCAGGAGGGTCAGTTCGGTCAGTGCGGCTATGCGGCATCAAAGGGAGGCGTGGCGTCCATGGCGCTGCCGGCGGCGAGAGAGCTGGCCGGCGTCGGCGTGCGCGTGATGTCGATCGCGCCGGGTCTGTTCCGGACGCCGATGATGGAAGCGCTGCCCGAAGAGACGACAGAGGCCATCGTGGCCAATATCGTCGGCCCCAAGCGGCTGGGAGAGCCGAAGGAATACGCGCTGATGGTGCAGCAGATCGTGGAAAACCCCTATCTGAACGCGGAGACGATCCGGCTGGACGGGGCGGTACGCTTGCCACCGAGGTGAGCGCGGGTGGCGGGCCGGGATGGGGGCTCTGCCCCCTTGCCCCCCGCCATATTTGCAAAGAGAAGAAGCGAAACCGATGAGATACCTGTTTGAGCCGGCGCCCGTGTTTGCCTTGCCTGTGGTGGGGGAGGGCGCCCTGTATCCGGTGCGGAGGATTTTCTGCGTGGGCCGGAATTATGCCAAGCACGCGGCCGAGATGGGCAACGAGGTGGACCGGGAGGCTCCGTTCTATTTCACCAAGACGCCGGCCAATGCGGTGCGGAGCGGGGCGGAGCTGGCTTATCCGCCGGGCACGAGCGATTACCATCACGAGATGGAGATGGTGTTCGCGCTGGGGGCGGAGCTGTTTCGCGCAGAGCGGAAAGAGGCGGAGGCGGCGGTGTTTGGCTATGGCACCGGGCTCGACATGACGCGCAGGGATGTGCAGGCCGCGGCCAAGGAAAAGCGCAGGCCCTGGGATACCGGAAAGGACGTGGAAGGGGCAGCGGTGCTGTCGGCGCTGACGAAAGGGGCGATGGACCTGAAGGGGCGGCGCATTCATCTGAGCGTGAACGGAGAGATCAGGCAGGACGCAAGCCTGGACGAGCTGATCCACGACGTGCCGGCGATCCTGGTCCATCTGTCAACGCTGTATCATCTTGGGCCGGGTGACATCGTGATGACCGGAACACCGGCGGGTGTCGGTCCGGTGGAGGCGGGAGACACGCTGGAGGGCGGCGTCGAGGGGCTGGAGCCGGTCAGCCTGACGCTGACGGCGGCAGAGTGACCAAGATCAGCCGTTGCGCGAGGGGTTCGGCAGTTACAAACTGACCGGGTAGCATGGACGAATCGCGCAGGGTGATCTTGCCCGAAGCGCAAACAGGGAGAGAGACATGATCAACCGACGCAAGCTGATCGGCGCGGCAGCGCTGGCGCTGGGTCTGGCCGGGGGTGCGGCACAGGCACAGGACTATGAGTTCAACCTGCACGGCTTTTTGCCGGCGCCCGCGCTGATCCCGGCGCAGATCATCGATCCGTGGATCGAAGAGGTGGGCAAGGCGACCGAGGGTCAGGTCAAGATCAATCACTACTATGCCATGCAGCTGGGTGGTGCCCCGCCGCAGCTGATGGATCAGGCGATTGACGGCATCGTGGACCTGAGCTGGACGGTGATCGGCTATACGCCCGGCCGCTTCCCGTCGACCGAGGTGTTCGAGCTGCCGTTCATGGTGAGCGACGCGGGCGCGGCGAGCTCGGCCTACTGGAAGATGATGGTCGAGCACATGGAGGACAGCGAGTTCAAGGACGTCAAGGTCCTGGGCACCTGGGTCCACGGGCCGGGCGTGATCCACGCCAACAAGAAGATCGAGGCGCCGAGCGACCTGGAAGGCATGAAGGTGCGCGGGCCGTCGCGGCAGATCAACGCGCTGCTGAAACAGCTGGGCGCAACGCCGGTCGGCATGCCGGTGCCGGCGGTGCCGGAAGCGCTGTCGAAAGGTGTGATCGACGGGACAGTGATCCCGTGGGAGGTGACCGGAGCACTGAAGACATCGGAGCTGGTGGACAACCACACGGAGTTCGAGGGCGATTATTTCTACACGGTGACCTTCGCGCTGGTGATGAACCGCCAGAGCTGGGATCAGCTGTCGCCCGAGCTGCAGACGGCCATCGAAGGCGTGTCGGGCGAGGCGTTCTCGGTCGCGGCGGCCAATGCGATGGTGGGCGGCGACGCGGCCTCGCGCGCGAACACCGAAAAGCTGGGCAACAGCATCGTGACGGTCAGCGACACGAGCGCATGGCGCGAAGCCTCGGAACCGCTGTATGACGCGTGGATCGCCGAGATGAGCGAGCGGGGTCTGGACGGTCAAGCGCTGATCGATCAGGCCAAGGCGCTGATGGCCGAGCACGGCGGAAGCTGAGCCAAGGCAGGCACAACGGACGCGCGGGCGGGGGAAACCTGGCCCGCGCGTTGCCATGAAGGGGGCAGGGAACCATGCACAGGGTGATGCTGGGGCTGGCGCAGGGGATGGCCATTCTGGGCGGTCTGGCGTTGACGACGATCATTGTCATAGTGTGCCTGTCGATCCTGGGGCGCGAGGCGAATGGCCTGCTGCACGCGATTGGCACGGGCTGGGCCGAGACGATGCTGGGATGGGGCATCGGCCCGATCAACGGCGATTTCGAGCTGGTGGAATCCGGAGTGGCCTTTGCGATCTTTGCCTTTTTGCCGCTGTGTCAGATCACGGGCGCGCATGCGACGGTGGATATCTTTACCTCGAAGCTGCCCAAGCCGGTGCTGAGGGTGCTGAAGGCGGTGATCGAAGTGGTCTTTGCCGCGGTTCTGATCGTGATCGCGTGGCGGCTGTGGGACGGGATGCTGTCCAAGAAGCAGTACGGCGAGACGACGTTCCTGATCCAGTTTCCCATATGGTGGGCGTATGCGGCCTCGCTGGTGGGGGCCTGTGTGGCAGCGCTGGTGGGCACCTATATGGCCGGAGTGCGTATGGCTGAGGCTGCCACCGGGCGGGACATCGTGCCGGAGGACGGGGCATGAGCAATCTTGAGATCGGGATGGCGTCGTTCCCGGCGCTGCTGGCGCTGATTTTCCTGCGCGTGCCGATTGGGCTGGCGATGTTTCTGACCGGGCTGGTCGGGCTGTATCTGGTCACGGGGAACATCAACCTGCCGCTGAACCGGCTGAAGAGCGAGACGTTCACGACCTTTTCCAGCTATTCGCTGAGCATCGTGCCGATTTTCCTGCTGATGGGGCATTTTGCGACGCTGGGGGGGATGTCTCAGGCGCTGTTTCGGGCCGCGGAGGGGTTTCTGGGCCACCGCAAGGGCGGGGTGGCGATGGCGAGCATCGGGGCCTGCGCGGGGTTTGGGGCGATTTGCGGATCGTCGCTGGCCACGGCGGCCACGATGAGCCGGGTCGCGCTGCCCGAGCTCAAGCGCTACGGCTATGACGGGGGCTTTTCGACGGCGACGCTGGCGGCGGGGGGCACGCTGGGCATTCTGATCCCGCCGTCCGTGGTGCTGGTGATCTATGCGATCCTGACCGAGCAGAACATAGCCAAGCTGTTTCTGGCGGCGTTCATCCCCGGCATTCTGGCGGCGATCGGCTATGTGATCGCGATTTCGATTTATGTGCGGGTGAACCCCGGAGCGGCGGGCACGAGGCCGGCGATCCCGATGGGGGAGCGGTTTGCGAGGCTTTTGGCGGTGTGGCCGGTGCTGCTGGTGTTCGGGCTGGTGGTGGGCGGCATCTATGCGGGCTGGTTCACGCCGACCGAAGGCGCGGCGGTGGGCGCGGCGGGCACGGGGCTGATTGCGCTGGCCAATGGCGGGCTGAACTGGCGCACGCTGCTGGAAAGCTTTTCAGTGACGGCCAAGAGCACGGCGATGATCTTTTTCATCATCCTGGGCGCGGCGTTCTACAACGGGTTTCTGGCGCTGACGCGGGTGCCGCAGGAGCTGTCGTCGTTCGTGGTGGATCAGGGGTTCAGCCCATGGGTGGTGCTGGCGCTGATCCTGCTGTTCTACCTTGTGCTGGGGTGCCTGATGGACAGCCTGTCGATGATCCTGCTGACCATTCCGATCTTCTTTCCGGTGGTGCAGGGGCTCGAGTTCGGGATGACGCCCGAAGAGGTGGCGATCTGGTTCGGGATCCTGGTGCTGATTGTCGTGGAGGTGGGGCTGATAACCCCGCCGGTGGGCATGAACCTGTTCGTGATCAACGCGATGGACAAGACCACGCCGATGACGGCGACCTACCGCGCGGTGCTGTACTATGTGGGCAGCGATCTGGTGCGGGTGGTGATCCTGGCGGCCTTTCCGGCGATCACGCTGTTCCTGCTGTAGGGCAGATGGGTGGAACCACCCATCCTACGCAGCCGGGCGGGTTGCCGCCGGGGTAGCGATGGCCTATGTGTGGCGTATCCGTCGGGGGGCCCATGTGCAGGGCTGAGAGGCAAGATGCCGACCCGTCGAACCTGATCCGGGCAATGCCGGCGTAGGGAACGGATATGTGGCAAGGTCCACGCCCGCTCCCCGTCTGCCAGCCTGCATGACCAAAGGAGCACGGCATGGCACATCCCCCCATCGCGCTGACCATCGCGGGTTCCGATTCGGGCGGAGGCGCGGGCATTCAGGCGGACCTCAAGGCATTTTCGGCGCGCGGCGTCTATGGCGCGAGCGTGGTGACGGCGATCACAGCGCAGAATACGCAGGCCGTGACGGCGGTGCACGCGGTGCCGGTGGATGTGGTGGCGGCGCAGATTGACGCGGTGCTGAGCGATCTGGATGTGAAGGCGGTGAAGATCGGGATGCTGTTTTCGCCCGAGCTGGTGGATGTGGTCGCGCGGGGGCTGGAAGGATTTGACGGCACGGTGGTGCTGGACCCGGTGATGATCGCCAAATCGGGCGATGCGCTGCTGAAGGACGAGGCGGTCGAGGCGCTGGTCGGGCGCATGGTGCCGCGCGCGGATCTGATCACGCCGAACCTGCCCGAGGCGGCGCGGCTGCTGGGTGAAGAGGTGGTGGACGCGGGCACGGGCGAGCGGTTGATGAAGCTGGGCGCGAAGGCGGTGTTGTTGAAGGGGGGGCATGCGACGGGTGATGTTTGCGCCGATGTGCTCCTCGCACCTGACGGAGCGCGTCGCTTTGCAGCGCCCAGAATTGCCACCCGGAACACGCATGGCACGGGGTGTTCGTACTCCAGTGCCATCGCGGCGGAATGCGCCAAGGGCGCGGCGCTGCCCGAAGCGGTCGAGGCGGCGCATGGCTGGCTGCACGGAGCGATCCGGGCGGCGGATGACCTGCGCGTGGGGCAGGGGCACGGGCCGGTGCACCATTTTCACGAGCTTTGGGCATGAGCCAGACGGTCACCATAGTGGGTGCGGGCGTCGCGGGTCTGTGCGCGGCGCGGGCGCTGGCATGGCGCGGCGCAGAGGTCACCGTGTGGGACCGCGAGCCAAAGCCCGGGCCGCACCATTGCAGCTGGTGGGCGGGCGGCATGCTTGCGCCCGGGTGCGAGGGCGAGAGCGCGGAGCCGGAGGTTGCGCTGTGGGGCAGGGACGCGGCCGAGTGGTGGACACGGGCGGGAGCCGAAGTTGTGCGCAATGGATCGCTGGTTGTGTCGCTGGGGCGCGACCGGGCCGAGCTGACGCGCTTTGCCAAGCGGACCGAGGGGCACGAGGCGGTGGATGCCGAAACGATCGCCGGGCTGGAGCCGGACCTTGTGGGGCGCGTGTCGCGGGGGCTGTTTTTCCGCGATGAGGCGCATCTGACGCCGAGGGATGCGCTGCGCGTGTTGCGGGCGCGGATGGCCGGAGAGGGCGTCAGGTTTTGCACCGGGGACGTGGACCCGGAGGCTTTGCCCGGCGTGGTGGTCGATGCACGCGGCTTTGCGGCGCGCGATGTGCTGGAGGGGCTGAGGGGCGTGAAGGGCGAGATGCTGGTGCTGCGCTGCCCCGAGGTGACGCTGCGCCGGCCTGTGCGCCTGCTGCATCCGCGCATCCCGCTGTATGTCGTGCCGCGAGGGGATGGGGTTTTCATGCTGGGCGCGACGCAGATCGAGGCAGTGGGCGACAGGATCACCGCGCGGTCGATGATGGAGCTGCTGAGCGCGGCCTATGCGCTGAACCCGGCCTTTGGCGAGGCGGAGGTGCTGGAGATCGGCGTCGACAGCCGCCCGGCCTTTGCCGACAACCTGCCGCGCGTGGAGCGCGACGGCGATGTGATCCGGGCCAATGGCCTTTTTCGGCACGGGTTCCTGCTGGGGCCGTGGCTGGGCGAGAGGGTGGCCGACATGGTGATGGAGGGACGCGATGCGCGTTGTGCTTAACGGCGAAGCGGTTGAAACGGATGCGGCGACTCTTGAGGCCTTGCTCGAGGCGCGGGGCTTTGGCGGCAAGACGGTGGCGACGGCGGTGAACGGGGATTTTGTGCCTGCGGGCCTGCGCGGCGCGACACAGGTGCAGGACGGCGACCGGGTCGAGGTGCTGGCCCCGATGCAGGGAGGCTGAGATGCGCGAGTTTTACGGAGTGGCGCTGGATACGCCCTTGATGCTGGGCACGGCGCAATATCCCTCGCCAGCGGTTCTGGCCGAGTCGTTTCAAAGGTCGGGTGCGTCGGTGGCGACTGTCTCGCTGCGCAGAGAGCAGGGGGCGGGGCAGGATTTCTGGCAGCTGATCCGCGATCTGGGGGTGCATGTGCTGCCCAACACCGCCGGCTGTCACACGGTCAAGGAGGCTGTGACCACGGCGCATATGGCGCGCGAGGTGTTTGGTACGAAGTGGATCAAGCTGGAGGTGATCGGCGAGGAGGACACGCTGCAACCCGATGTCTTTGGCCTGGTTGAGGCGGCACGGGTGCTGGCAGAGGATGGGTTCGAGGTGTTCCCGTACACGACCGAGGATCTGGTGGTGGCGGGCAAGCTGCTGGATGCCGGGTGCGAGGTGCTGATGCCCTGGGGCGCGCCGATTGGCTCGGGGCTGGGGCTGAACAACCTGTTTGGCCTGCGCGCGATGCGGGCGCATTTTCCGGATGTGCCGCTGGTGATTGATGCGGGTCTCGGCCTGCCGTCTCAGGCGGCGCAGGCGATGGAGCTGGGGTATGACGCGATCCTGCTGAACACGGCGGTGGCCAAAGCGGGCGATCCGGCGATGATGGCGGAAGGGTTCGCAAGGGCGCTGGAGGCCGGGCGGCTGGCGTTTGACGCGGGACCGATGGAGCCGAGGGATATGGCGGCGCCGTCGACGCCGGTGATCGGGAAGGCGTTTCTGGAATGAGCCTGCCAAGATTTTACCCGATCTTTGACAGCGCGGAGTGGATCGCGCGGATGCTGCCGTTGGGCGTGAAGCTGGTGCAGCTGCGCGTGAAGGACCAGCCCGAGGATGTGCTGAGGGCCGAGATCACCCGCGCGCGGGATCTGTGCCGGAAGGCGGGCGCGCAGCTGGTGGTGAACGATCACTGGCAGCTGGCTCTCGATCTGGGGTGCGATTTTGTGCATCTGGGGCAGGAGGATATGGAGGAGGCGGACCTCCCCGCGCTCTTGCGTGCGCGTGTCGGCATTGGGCTCTCTACTCATGACGGGGAGGAGCTGGAAAAGGCGCTGTCGTGGGATCCGACGTATGTGGCGCTGGGGCCGGTGTATCCGACGATCCTGAAGAAAATGAAGTGGCACCAGCAGGGTTTGCCGCGCGTGACCGAGTGGAAAGATCGCGTGGGTGACGTGCCGCTGGTGGCCATTGGCGGCATGTCGGTCGAGCGGGCAGAGGGCGCGTTTGAAGCGGGGGCGGATATCGTCGCGGCCGTGACGGACATCACGCTGAACGAAGATCCCGAGGGCCGGGTGAGGAGTTGGGTCGAGGTTTGTTCGTGAGCCGCTATGCGCGCCAGATGCTGCTGCCTGAGGTGGGCGAGCCCGGGCAGGCCCGGCTGGGCAAGGCGCACCTGCTGGTCGTGGGTGCGGGCGGGCTGGGCTGTGCCGCGCTGCCCTATCTGGTGGGCGCAGGTGTGAGGCGGATCACGCTGGTTGATCCCGACGCGATCAGCCTGAGCAATTTGCACAGGCAGACGCTGTATCGCAGCGATCAGGTTGGCCAGCCAAAGGCCAAAGCGGCGGCGGAGGCCATGGCCGCGTTGAATGATGAATGCCGGATCGAGGCGGTGACCGAAGCGCTGACGCCCGCGAATGTGGGCGCGTTGATGCAGGGCGCGGATGCGGTGCTGGATTGCGCTGACATGTTCGCGGTGTCCTACACGCTGTCTGATGCCTGCCGCGCGGCGGATGTGCCGCTGATCAGCGCGTCTGTTCTGGGGATGGCCGGGTATTGCGGCGGGTTTTG
>JAHDCH010000087.1 GCA_020629995.1 Pseudaestuariivita sp.
CGGCTTCTTACTCGCGTCGCGCGCTATCTCAATGTCACTTCTGTAAGACATGGGGCTCCCCTCCCGACTTGGGTGTGTGCAATCGCGTACACTTAAGGCCGGACCAGCGCCAAGGTGCAGAGCATTTCCGACACAAACACACCGGGAAGCGGCGCGGCGGGATGTCGCGGGGCGCTTATCGGAAACCGGCGTGCCTTACGGTGCCCAGGCGCGCTGATCGGGAATGTGCAGGCGCATGCGGTCGCCCAGCGCCACGCGCCCTTCGGCCGCAACCCACGCCGTCACCCCGCGCAGGCCCTTTGCCGCCGCCTTGAACGCCTTTCCGTGCCCGGGATGCGCCCCTTCGATCGACTTGGCCGGAAAGATGCAGGGCCGGTTCTCCATATCCACGACCACCGTCGCGCCCGACGGCGCCTGCAGGCGCGAGGACGGTGGCAGGTGCGTGAAGTCAGGGATGCCGCGCAGCACCATCGTGCTGCCCAACCGCGCCGGGTCGAGCGTATCAAGCCCCATCGCGCCCGCAATCTGCTCAAGCTCTTCTGCGCTGACGATCGACAATTGCCGCTCGTTCCGTATCGGCGTGCCTCTCTGGTATTGCGACGTCACCCGGCTGCACGAAAGGCGGGTCAACCCGGCGTGGCATTCGCCCGCGATGCCATCAAACGTCAGGTCGAGCGCGTCCCGCACCTCCGCCATAAGCGCGTTCCGATCTTCGCTTTCCAGGCTCCCCAGCCAGACGATCTCGGCTTCGTATTCCGTGGGTTTCAACGCGGGCATCGCACGACCTTTCAAAACAGATGCGCCCGGTATGGACCACTGCCATACCGGGCGCAATTACCTGTAGGATGGGTGCTTGCACCCATCTTTCCTAGGCCGAAGGTTCGGGTTCCATGTCCCCGCCACCAACCGGCTTGTTGCGCGGTTTGGTTTTCGGGATCGCGGTGACCGACGGCGCGTTACCCGACGGCTTTTCGTCGTCTTCGTCCTTCTCGATGGTGGGCGGCTCGCCCCGCATCACGCGCTTGATCTCGTCGCCTGTCAGCGTCTCGTACTCCAGCAGGCCCTGCGCCAGACGCTCCCATTCTTCGTTCTTGTCCGTCAGGATCTGGAACGCGCGGTCATAGCCCTCCTGGATAAAGCGTTTGACCTCTTCCTCGATCAGTTCCTTGGTGCTGGCGCTCACCGACAGGCCCGCGGTCTGGCCGCTGTAACCCTCGGCCGCCTCGCGGTAGTCGATGTTGCCCACCTTGTCGGACATGCCCCATTGCAGCACCATCGCACGCGCCAGCGCGCTGGCCTGCTGGATGTCGCCCGCCGGACCATTCGACACATTGTCCTCACCGTACTTGATGATCTCGGCTGCCTTGCCCGCCATGGTCATGGCCAGCTTTTCCTCGCATTCCGAACGGTGCCAGTTAAGCCGGTCAATCTCGGGCAGCGACACAACCATACCCAGCGCGCCGCCGCGCGGGATGATCGTCGCCTTGTAGACCGGGTCACATTGCGGCAGCTCAAGCCCCACCACGGCGTGCCCCGCCTCGTGATAGGCCGTCTTTTCCTTCTGATCGTCGGTCAGGACCATGCTGCGCCGCTCGGCGCCCATCATCACCTTGTCCTTGGCGTTCTCGAAATCCACCATGGTGACAAAGCGCCGGCCCACGCGTGCCGCCATCAGCGCCGCCTCGTTCACAAGGTTCGCCAGATCAGCCCCCGAGAAGCCCGGCGTGCCGCGCGCGATGATCCGCATGTCCGCGTCGGGGCCCAGCGGCACCTTGCGCGCATGCACGTTCAGGATCTTCTCGCGGCCCTTGATGTCAGGGTTCGGCACGGTGACCTGACGGTCAAACCGGCCCGGACGCAACAGCGCAGGGTCCAGCACGTCGCGGCGGTTGGTGGCCGCGATGATGATCACGCCCTCGTTCGCCTCGAACCCGTCCATCTCGACCAGCAGCTGGTTGAGCGTCTGTTCACGCTCGTCATTGCCGCCGCCATAGCCCGCACCACGATGCCGGCCCACGGCGTCGATCTCGTCGATGAACACGATACATGGCGCGTTCTTCTTGGCCTGTTCGAACATGTCACGCACGCGGCTTGCACCAACACCCACGAACATCTCCACGAAATCCGAACCCGAGATGGTAAAGAACGGCACGCCCGCCTCGCCCGCAATCGCGCGCGCCAGCAGCGTCTTACCGGTGCCCGGAGGGCCCACCAGCAGCGCGCCTTTGGGGATCTTGCCGCCCAGCGCGCTGAATTTCTGCGGGTTGCGCAGGAATTCGACGATCTCTTCCAGCTCTTCCTTGGCCTCGTCGATGCCCGCCACGTCGTCAAACGTCACGCGCCCGTGCTTTTCGGTCAGCATCTTGGCCTTGGACTTGCCAAAGCCCATCGCCCCGCCACGGCCCCCGCCCTGCATCCGGTTCATGAAATAGATCCACACCCCGATCAACAGCAGGAACGGCAGCAGGCTCAGGATGAACGTCTGGAACCCCGACTGCTCTTGCTGGCGTGCGCTGAACGGCACGCCTTCGTCAGTGAGCAGGTCTGTGATGTTCGCGTCATCCGGGCGGATCGTCACGTATTCATTGCCATCCGCGCCGACGAAACGCACCTGTTCACCGTCGATGGTGACATTGCGCACTTCGTCATCTTTGACCGATTGCACAAACTCCGAATAGCTCACCTCGCGGCTCTGCATCGTGTTGCCCGTGCCGTTGAACAGCTGGAACAGGGCCATCATCAGCAAAAACAGGACGACCCAAAAGGCGATGTTGCGTGCGTTTCCCAAGGAAATTCTCCGGTCTGGCGTGGTGGCAGCGGCCTACCACAAGGGGCTATGGCTTTAAATAGCGATCAATTGCGGCGCTTCAATGGTGCCCAGCCTGCGGCAAAGGCGCCACCGGGCGGCTCGAGGTTCGGGCGCAGCTTTGGTCCAATCGCCGCCGGGGCAAAGGCGCGCAGGCTTTTGCCGTCAAAAACCGCCGGCATCGCGATCAACGTGGCATAGGGAATGCCGCCCGGCCGCTCATCAAGCTGCGCCGCGCCCGCCTCTCCCAACGCGCGCATGGTCAGCCCCTCCAGTTCGCGTTGAAACAGACGCCACCGCCGGTCCCAATGCCCGGCCCCCACGGGCACCTCGTGGCCCGCCACCGCCGCATATTCCCGTGTCATCCGCAACGTGTCTGGATCGGTGGTGATCCGGCAGCCCTGCAGCGTCATCCCGCCACCCGACACCGCGCGGTCCAGCACATCTTCCAGCGCGCTCATCCGCGGTCTCAGCGGCTCCGACGACACATAGCGCAGGCCTTCCGCCAGCAGCCTCAGCGCCGTTTCTTCATCCAGCCGCGCCAGATGAGCGCGGCCAAAGATCACGTCGCCCGTGTCACGGCAGGTCCGCACCTCCCTCGCCGCCTCCGCCGCCCTGGCGTACAGCGCCTCGCGCGCCCGCGCCATGCGGCGCGCCGTTGCCGCCAGCGTCCCGGTGTCCAGCCCCAGCGCTTCCAGCTGCGGCCTCGCCTTGCGCACCGCCACCCGGTCAAAGCGCGCGTCGTCGTTGCTCGGATCCTCGATCCAGCCTGTGCGATAAAACCGCAGATGCGCCCGCAGCGCCTCTCTCCGCTCTCCCAGCAGCGGGCGCACCACATCCATCCAGCCCGGTCGGATCATCGTCCCCCTCCCGGGCTCAGACTGTTGCGGCTTGGGCCCGTCGCACTCCCGCTCACTCAACAGCTCTCCAGGCCCCAGCTTCACCCTGCGCTTTGCGTCCATCGCCGCCAGACCCTCCGCGCCCGACCCGCGCGCCAGCCGCATCACAAATGTCTCGGCCAGATCATCCTCGGTATGGGCCATCAGCACATGGGTCAGCAGGCCCCGCCAGCGGTCAATCAGCTCCAGCCTCGCCTGCCGCGCCCGCGCCTGCAGGTTTCCCTGCCCGTCCCAGCTCCAGCGCAGGACCGTGTGGTTCAGCCCCAGCGCCTCGCATTCCGCGCGCACAAAGGCCGCCTCCTCCGCCGCCTCTGCCCTCAGCCCGTGATCTACCGTCACAACCCACAGCTTCACACCCATGTGCCGCGCCCAGCCGTGCGCCAAAAGCAGCATCGCCATGGAATCGCTCCCGCCCGACACCGCCAGCGCAATTCCACTGGGAAACTCCGGACCGAGCAGCCGCCCCATCTCATCCGCAAAGCGCTGCGGCAGATCGGGGTCGGGCCGGTTTTGGTCTTCTTCTCTTTTCAAATATGGAACATCCCGGCCCGGGCCACCCGCGCCGCCGTCCTCAGCAGCCAAGCTGCGCCCGGACGTTGGCGGCCTCGGCCACAAACGGATCGCCGGGGAACCTTGCGCCGACTTCACCCAGCGTCACGCAGGCCTCCTGCGGCTTGCCCAGACGGCCCAGCGCCTCGCCCACGCGGAACAGCGCCTCGGGCGCGACCTCGCTCCGGGGATAGCCCGAATAGCTGTCAAGCCAGGCGCGGGCCGCGCTGCGCACGTCGCCCTGTGCATCCAGCGCCTTACCCAGGCCCAGCAGTGCCTGCGGCTCGAACGGCGATCCCGGATAGACTTCGCGGAAACGGCTGAACCCGGCGGCCGCGGTGGCCGCGTCGCCTGCCTCCAGCGCCGCCTGCGCCGCGTCAAAGTCAGCCTGCTCGCCCACGGCCAGCTGCGTGCCGCCGCCGGAGGTGGTCGCCGGCGCGGGCGTGGCCGCCGCCACCTGCGATGGCGCTTCGCCGCCGAGGGTCGAGGTTTCGCCCAGCTGGCTGACGTCTCCGCCTTCCAGCTCGACCAGCCGGAATTCAAGGTCTCCGATCCTGTTGGTGCCGTCGCGCACCACGCGGTCGATGCGGAACTCCAGCTCTTCGGTCTTGCCGGTCAGGCGCTGCAGCTGCGTCTCCAGCGCGTTCACCCGGTCCAGCACGCTGCCCGAGGCGCTGCCCGCCCCCGACGCTCCGGTGGTGGACAGCTCTCGCTTCAGGCGCTGGATCTCGATGTTGAGCAAGGTCAGGTCCTGCCGGATGTCGGCCAGCGTCTGATCCTGCGCCGCCACGTTCGTGCCGGCAGCCAGCGCCAGCACCACACACAAGATCAATCGCATTGCCGTCTCCGCCGGACCCAAGTGAACCTTAGCTGGTCAGCCCGCCCGAGATGATCGTGACCGCGCGCCGGTTCTTGGCATAGCAGGCCTCTTCCGAGCAAATCTCGATGGGGCGTTCCTTGCCATAGCTTACCACGCGCAGGCGGCTGTCCGAAATGCCTTTCGACACCAGGTATTCCTTGACCGCGTTCGACCGGCGTGCGCCCAGCGCGAGGTTGTATTCACGGGTGCCCTGTTCGTCGGCGTGGCCTTCGATGATGGCCACATAGTCGGAATTGGTCGTCAACCACGCGGCCTGCGCGTCCAGAATGGCCCGGCCCTGCGCGGTGAGCGTGGATTGATCCACCTCGAACAGCACCCGGTCCCCGACCGTCTGCTGGAAATATTCAGGCGTATTGGGCGCCGGCCCAAGGCTGGCCGGATCGACCGCAGGCGCGGCGCGGGTCGCGCTCAGGTCGACCTCGTTGTCGAACCGGTTGGGGTTGGTGCAGGCCGCGATGGAAAGCGTGGCCGCGCCGAGGATAAGCGCTTTGATCGGTGTCATGGTGTCTGCCCTTTTGCCCGAATGCCTTAGTGGCTTTTGTCCACGCTACCACAGGTGGAGCGGCAAGAAAACGCTGGCCGCTTCGCGCGCGCGGGCTCCCGCCGATCCCGAGTCTTTCTTGCCACGCTCTATTGCAGGGGCGACCAGGACGGATCGCTGGCCCCGTCGGGCGTGCGCACCCGTTTGAGGTTCCGCCCCGACACATCCACCGAATAGAGCGAGGACGTGCCCTGCGCGCCCTGGGTTTCGCGCGCGAACATGATGACGCGGCCATTGGGCGCCCATGTGGGCCCTTCATCGAGAAAGCTGGCCGTCAGCAGCCGCTCTTCGCTGCCATCGACGCGCATGACGCCGATGTGGAACCGGCCCTTGGATTGCTTGGTAAAGGCGATCAGGTCTCCGCGCGGCGACCAGACCGGCGTGCCATAGCGCCCGTCGCCAAAGCTGATGCGCTGCGCCTCTCCGCCACCCGCGGGCATGATGTACAGCTGCTGGGTGCCCGACCGGTCACTCTCAAACACGATCCGGCTGCCGTCCGGGGCATAGGACGGGGCCGTTTCGATCCCCGGGGCCGAGGTCAGCCGCGTCGTCGCGCCGCTGCCAAGATCCAGCTTGTACAGATCGGTGTTCCCGCCTGTGGTCAGCGAATAGACCACGCTGCGCCCGTCGGGGGCAAAACGGGGGGCAAAGCTCATGGTGGCGTCGCCCTGTTCCAGCGTGCGCGACTGCACGCTGCCGATGTCCAGCACCTTGATCCGCGGAAAGCCGCTTTCATAGCTGGTGTACAGCACCCGGTCGCCCGTGGGTGAAAAGCGTGGTGCCAGCACCAGCGCGCGGCTGTCGGTCAGGTACTGCACGTTCGCGCCGTCGTAATCCATGATCCCCAGCCGCTTGCGCCGGTCATCCTTTGGGCCCGCTTCCGAGACAAAGACAACCCGGCTGTCGAAATAGCCGCCTTCGCCCGTGATCCGGCTGTAGACAGCATCGGCCACCTTGTGCGCCATGCGCCGCCAGCCTTCGGTGGTGCCGGCAAATTGCAGGCCCGCGCCCAGCTCTCCTCCGGCAAAGACGTCATAGACCCGGAACTTGACCACCAGGTTGCCCGCGCCGTCGGTCTGGACCGCGCCGGTGATCAGCGCCTGTGCGTTGATCGCCTTCCAGTCGGCATAGGCCACAGGCGACTGGAACGAGGTGACCTGGCTGATGAACGCCTGTTGCCCGATCTGGCGGAAAAGACCTGTGCCCACCAGATCGTCCGCCACCACCTGCGCTATGCGCTGGCCCCATTCGCCCGCGCCGGCCGTTTCTGCGACAAAGGCCGGGGCCGCGAACGGCACAGGTTCGATCACACCTTCAGTGATCTCGATCCTCAGGGGGCCGTTCTGCGCCAGTCCGGCGCTCACGCTCAGCATCAGGGCCATCATCGCGGCCAGAACTCGTGTCATCATCTCACCCTCATGCTCTCGGGGTTGAACGTCATCTCAATCTCGCGCCACTGGTCGTATTTCTCAACCGGCAAGTCATAGCCGCCCCTCTGGCAGCGCAGAACCGCGCGGCGGGCGGATTGATAGGCGGTTCGTTGGGCCGCTTCGGTTCCGCCCTGCGCGCTGATCAGGCGCACATCGCCTTCGACGACGCCGCCTTCGCTGAGGCTGAACCCGACGGTCACCACCACATCCGCCGCCTGGCTGCCCACATCCACGTTCCAGCATTCCTGCACGGCGATGCGGAAGGCCTCGGTTTCGCCCCGGCTCAGCGGCGGGCCGCTGGGCGCGGGCGCCGGCGCTGTCGCTTCCTCCAACAGATCCGCCACAACCGAATCCACGTCATCGCTGGCCGGCGCTGTTTCGGGTTCCGGCTGCGCGCTGGCGACCCGTTCGGGGCGTGCCACCGGCCGCAACGATTGCGTAGGCGCGGCCGAGGCTGGCTCTTCGGCTTCGGTCACGATCTCGGTCGTGGTTTCCTCGGGCTGGGCCGCATCCTGTTCCGGCGCGGGGGTGTCCGTTGTCTCGTCCGGCGTCGTCGCCTCCTGCGGTGCGTCGCTGACCTCGGTGTCCTGTTCCGGCTGCGCGACCGGCGTGGGCGCGACCCGGTCCGCCGGGCGCGGCCTTGGGCGCAGGCTTTGTTCGGGCGCAGTGCTGGGCACCACGACGGCCACGTCTTCGGCAGGCGGCTGCGGCTGCTCGGGCGGGGTCTCCTGCACCTCGGCCTCGGCTGGCGGCTGCGCGATGTCGCTCACATCCGGCGCCGGTTCGGGCTCGGGCTCGGGTGTTGGCTGTGGCTGCGGGACCGGCTGCGGCTCCGGTTCGGGCTCGGGTGGCTGAGGCTCCGGCTCGGGCTCCGGCTCGGGCGGCTCTGGCTCTTCGACAACAGATGTGCTGTCGGGCGGGGCCTCGGGCAGGACAAGCGCGGCCCATTCCTCGCCGGTGATCATGGTGACTTCGGTCACTTCCAGCGGCGGCGGCTCGGCCGCAAAGACATTGCCGAACAGCAGCCAAACGATAAAGGCCGCGTGCCCCGCACCCGATATGACATACCCGGCCTTCACCGCCCCGGCCTCAGCCGCCGTCCTGCTGCGCGTCCAGCGTCGGGCCGCCGATATCCGTCACCAGCCCGATGTTCGAGAAGCCGCCCGCGTTCAGCGCGCCCATGACCTGCATGACCACTTCGTAGCTGATCGCCCCGTCCGCCCTCAGGAACACCCGGTCGCTTGCCCTTTCGGCTGCGATGGCGCGCAGCTTGGGGATCAGCTCTTCCCTCGGCGTTGTCGTTTCCTGGATCATCACCGCTCCGTCAGCGCTGATCGTGACGGTCAGCGGCTCTTCGGCTTCGGACGGCAGCGCGCTTGCTGCGGTCTTGGGCAGCTCGACCGGCACACCCACCGTCAGCAGCGGTGCCGCCACCATGAAGATGATCAGCAGCACCAGCATCACGTCCACAAAGGGCGTCACGTTGATCTCGGACATGGGCCGGTTGCGCCCTCGCCCGTGACGGCGCCTGCGCCCTCCGCCCCCGTCCTTCTGTATGGTGCCCGCGCCCATCGCTCAGCTGTCCAGCTGACGGCTGAGGATCGTGGCAAATTCGTCGGCAAAGGCTTCATAGCCCGCCACCAGCCGGTCGGCGTCGGCGCTCAGCTTGTTGTAGAACACCACCGCCGGGATGGCGGCCAGCAGGCCAAGGCCCGTGGCCAGCAGCGCCTCGGCAATCCCGGGGGCCACGACGGCGAGGTTTGTGTTCTGCTGCTCGGCGATCTCGATAAAGGCGTTCATGATGCCCCAGACCGTGCCGAACAGGCCCACGAACGGGGCGGTCGATCCCACCGTCGCCAGGATCGGCAAGCCGCGCTGCAGCTCGTCCGCCTCCTTGGCTATGGCCACGTCCATGCTACGGTCGATCCTCGCCTGTGCGCCCGCGATCAGGTTTCCGTCGTCCCTGTGGCTGCGCCGCCATTCGGTCATGCCGGCGGCAAAGACGCGCTCGCTGCGCCCCTTCGGCTCGGGCCCGATCTGATCGAACAGGCCATCCAGCGGCTCGCCCGACCAAAAGGCGCGGTCAAACCTTGCCGCCTCCCTGCGCGCTGCGCGATACATCAACAGTTTCTGCACGATGATGGCCCACGCCCAGAAAGACGCAAGGATCAGCATCAGCATCACGATCTTGACCGTGATGGTTGCCCTCGCAAACAGCGCCCACATCGAAAAATCGCTGTGGCCCGCAGCCGCGTTCAAAAGTTCCGTTTCCATAAACCTGCCGTTTCCCACTTCTGCCCATGGGGTTTAGCGCCAAACTAGCCGAT
>JAHDCH010000088.1 GCA_020629995.1 Pseudaestuariivita sp.
CGATGATCTCGGGCACCGATGCGGCCGCGGGCGAGGCGACCGAAGCGTTCACCACCTCGATGATCTCGGGCACGGACGCGGCAGCGGGCGAAGCGACCGAAGCCTTCACCACGTCGATGATTTCGGGCACGGACGCGGCAGCGGGCGAGGCCACCGAAGCTTTCACCACCTCGATGATCTCGGGCACCGATGCGGCAGCGGGCGAGGCGACCGAAGCGTTCACCACGTCGATGATCTCGGGCACCGACGCGGCAGCGGGCGAAGCGACCGAAGCCTTCACCACGTCGATGATCTCGGGCACGGACGCGGCGGCGGGTGAAGCGACCGAAGCGTTCACCACGTCGATGGTGTCGGGCACCGATGCCGCAGCAGGCGACGCAACCGAGGCCTTCACGACCTCGATGTAAGCGCCACCGCGCAATTGGGGCGTCCGTTTCGGGCGCCCTTTTTGTGCCTTCCGTCTCTTTGCCACATCCGTCCAGGGGGCCAGCCATGACCAACGTCGTTTCAGTCGATTTCAAACCACGCGCCACCAGCCTTGATGAACGCGTGCGCCGTCTTGCCGAGACCTTTGCCCGTCATCGCCGCGTGGGCGAAGACGTGCTGTGGCTCAAGGAGAATGCCGAATTTCTGAACGTGCTGGAGACCGGTGGCCAGAGTTTTGATGCCTCGGCGCTCAGCGTTTATGACGGCGTGTATGACCGGATCGCCGAACGGATGGCATATTTCCCGCAATATTACAGGTTTTTCATAGCCCTAGCGCTTGATCTTGAAGCGCTGACAGGCGGCGGAGACGTGGGGCTGTCGCTGGTCGAATTCGCGCAGGCCAACGACCTTGTTGCGGCGGAATTGTCGGATTTGCAACGAGCCGAGGCACGCCGCCTGATGCTGCGCCGGGGCGTGGACCCGGTGCGCGATCCGGGTCTGGATGACCGGCTGCGCGCTTTTGCGTCGCGCCCCGCGACCTTTGCTCTGCCGAACAAGAAAGCCGCCTATGAGCTGACGCATATCGTGTTCTACCTGTCCGAATACGGACGTCGTGCGCCTGATCTGCCGGCCGAGGCGCGCCTGTCGCTTGAACATGCAGGCACGCTGGCCGCGATCGAGATGAACGCCGATCTGCTGTCGGAGATCTGCGTTGCCCTGCGGTTCGCCGGTTGGGATGTGCCCGCCCCGTGGGAGGCTTGGCTCGCGGATTATACAGCCGACAGCGCCGTGCTGACACGCGACGGCTCACCTGTTCCGGACGGCTATCATCAGTTTCTTGTCACGCAATGGCATGCCGGACTGGCCGGAGCCGCGCCCTTTGCCTGCACCGTTGACGAAGGCCCTGTCGATTTCTTTGTGCCGCAGCCGCAGATCCATGCGCTGCGCGAGCTGAGCCGCGCGCTGATGGAAGACCCCGCCCGAACCGGCGACTGGCAGGTCATGCGTCGCCGGCTGGCGGGGCGGGTTGGGCCAGCCGCACTGAGCCATCTGGACGCCGTAGCTGACGCGGCGCCGCAGTTCGACGCATTCTTCGAACATTTCGCGCGTGTTGTTCCGCTGTCTGGCGCGCGGCATGGGCTCAGTTCGGGCTTTGGTGCGTGATGCGTAGCGCGGCGGCCCTTGGCGCGGTTCTGATCGTTGTCTACACCGGTGTCATTGCCGGTGCCGATGCGATCACCAAACTGATCGCCGGCAGCTATGCGCCGCCGCAACTTTTCTTTTTCTCGGGCCTGATTGTCGTTTGTCTTTCGGTGCTTGGCGCTCGAACTTCATCCAATCCGCAAGGGCTTGGCACAAGCTGCCCGCGCGCGATGACGCTGCGCAGCGGGCTGACCGTGGCCGCGTCGGTCGCCTTTTTCCTCGCGTTCCGCTGGCTGCCCTTTGCCGAGGTGTTCCTGTTCATCGGATTGATCCCGCTGATGGCGGCGCTGATGTCGGGCCCGATCCTGGATGAACCTGTCCGTCCTGTGGCCTGGGCCGCGCTGGCGATGGGCTTTGTCGGCGTGGTTTGCCTGTTTCCCGGAGGTCTGGAGCAGGTCCATGGCGGCCATGTCGCGGCTTTTCTTGCGGCGCTGCTGGGCACCGCCTCGATGGTTTTGGCGCGCTACATCGGCCGGTACGAAAGCAATGCTTTGGCGCAGGTGTTCTATCCGAACGCGGCGCTGTGCGTGACGATGGGCCTTGCTTTGCCCTTTGTCTGGGTGCCGATGGGGTCGGGGGATGCGGCGCTGATTGTCGCTTATGCGGTTCTGCTGTTCGCGGCGCGCTGGATGCTGGTGGTGGCATTGCGCCACCTGGCCGCCCATGTGGCGACCCCGCTGATGAACCTGCAATTTGTGTGGATGACGCTGCTTGGTTCGGCGATCTTCAACGAAACAACCGGCGCGCAGGTCGTGCTGGGGGCCACAATTGTCGCCGCATCCGGCGCGTTCCTGTTGTGGGATCAGATTGCGCCGACACGGGCGCGGACCGCCTAGATCGAGAACGAGGTGCCGCAGCCGCAGGAGGCCGTGGCGTTGGGATTGTCGATCACGAACCGCGCACCGATCAGTTCGTCCGAAAAATCGATCACCGCGCCGGTCAGAAAGGGCAGGGACACGGCGTCAACCACAACCGTCTGCCCCTTGCCGGTCAGCTTGAGGTCATCCTCGGCCGGCGCATCCAGCCGGATGTCGTATTGAAAGCCCGAACACCCGCCACCTTCGACCGCGATGCGCAGGGCCTGACCCTGGCTGGCGGCGTCGATTTCGGACAGGCGGTCAAACGCGCGATCTGTAACTTTGGGAGGAAGCTGCATGGCCCGGTTCCGTTCTGCGTGCTGCCACTATATATGGTGAGACAAACGCGCCACAAGACGCGAGGCAGAACATGACCGCACCTTATGCTTGCGACCCGGCGGGATCGCGGGGGCGCCTTGTGCCCGAAAGCGAAAGCGCTTTTCGCTCGTGCTTTCAGCGCGACCGCGACAGGATCATCCATTCCACGGCCTTTCGCAGGCTCAAGCACAAGACGCAGGTCTTTGTGGAACACGAAGGTGACGTCTACCGCACACGCCTGACACATTCGATCGAGGTCGCTCAGGTGGCGCGCACCATCGCCGGCGCCCTGGGCCTGAACACCGAGCTGACCGAGGCGGTCGCGCTGGCCCATGATCTGGGCCACACGCCTTTTGGGCACACCGGCGAAGACGCTCTGGCCGAGCTGATGGCGCCCTTTGGCGGGTTCGACCACAACGCCCAGACCCTGCGTATCGTCACCACGCTCGAAAGGCATTATGCCGAATTTGACGGGTTGAACCTGACCTGGGAAAGCCTTGAAGGCATTGCAAAACACAATGGCCCGGTGACCGGCGATCTGCCGCTGGCTCTGGCCGAATATGACGCGCTACATGATCTGGAGCTGACAACCCACGCCAGCGCCGAAGCGCAGGTCGCTGCCCTGTCGGATGATATCGCCTACACCAACCACGACTTGCAGGATGGCCTGCGCGCGGGGCTGTTCAGCGATGATGACATCCTGCACCTGCCCGTGATCGGCGCGGCCTATGCCGAAGTGGATGCCCGGTTTCCCGGCCTTGACTGGCGCCGCAGGCGGCACGAGGCCCTGCGCCGGGTGTTTGGCGTGATGGTGGCCGATGTGATCGACACATCGCGCGCCGCGCTGGCCGGATCGGGTGCCCAAAGCGCCAGCGACATCCGCCATCTTGGCCGCCCGGTGATCGCCTTTTCACCGGCGCACTGGCAGGATCTCAAGCAAATCCGCGCCTTCCTGTTCAAGAACATGTACCGCGCGCCACAGGTGATGGAGGTCCGCGCCCACGTCACCCGCGTTGTGAACGCGCTGTTCCCGTTTTATCTGTCCACGCCCCAGGCCATGCCGGACCGCTGGACCGATGCCGCGGCGGTCAGCGACCAAGGCGCGCGCGCGCGCATCGTCGGCGATTACATTGCCGGAATGACCGACCGCTTCGCGCTTCAGGAATTTGCAAAGCATATAGAAAGCCACTGACTTTTTTAAAAAGTTCGATATGACGGTCCCTGCTGGGCAATTTGGGCGCAGCGCGCCGGCAGGTAGCGAGGACCACCCGCGTGACGCAAAAGACCGCATTGATCGTGGGCGCCACGCAGCCGGCTGCCGAACATCTTGCCGTGGGTCTGGCGCGGGCCGGTTGGTCGGTTGTGGCGCTTTCAGAAGATCATACGCGACTGATGCAGCTGGCCGGGCTCGCGCCGGATCGCATTGACCCTTTGCACATGACCTTGGGCAGCCGCCGCAACGCCGAACGGCTGGGTGATGTGTGGGGGGCGGAACCGGTGCATCTGCTGGCGCAGTTTCAGCCGCTGGCCTTGCCCACGCAGATCACCCTTGCGGTGCAATCGGTGATGCTGATGACCCAGTGTTTTGCGGACGGGCTTGCCTCGGCGGGCGGGGTGAACCTGATTGCCCTGCCGCGCGCGCGCGATGCAGCCGACGTCATGGCACAGGCCGCCGAAGGGGCGCATGCCCGGGCATTGCGCGCCTTGGCTCTGACCCATGAAAAGGACGGATTTTCCACCGTCGGCCTGCTGGCGACCAAAACACGGGGCAAGGCCATGGCCGCCGCGGCGCTGGACATTGCGAGCGGGGTGCAGCCCGTCGCCAACGGCTCGGTGCGGGGCGTTTGACCGCTCCATGACGGGCGCATGATTGACGCGGGACGCCGCCGTGATACACCGCGCCGCAAGCCGCCCGTTCGGGGCGCCGCCCAGGAGCACAGCCCAATGAACCTCTTTGCCGATATCCGCGCCACCGTGATCGCCGAACTGGATGCGATGGTCGCCGCCGGAGACCTGCCCGAGGGGCTGAACATGACCGCCGTCGCGGTGGAGCCTCCGCGGGATGCGGCCCATGGCGACATGGCCACCAATGCCGCAATGGTGCTGGCCAAACCCGCCGGGAAAAAGCCGCGCGACATCGCCGATCTTCTGGCCGCACGGCTGGGCACCGATGCGCGGATCACCGAAACCTCTGTCGCAGGCCCGGGCTTCTTGAACCTGCGGCTGGCGCAGTCCGCATGGCAGCAGATCCCGCAGGCGGCCCTGCGTCAGGGCGCGGATTTCGGGCGGTCCACGATGGGGCAGGGCAGCCGGGTGAACGTCGAATACGTCTCGGCCAATCCCACGGGCCCCTTGCACGTGGGCCACACGCGCGGCGCGGTTTTTGGCGATGCGCTGGCGTCGCTGCTGGATTATGCCGGCTATGATGTGACGCGCGAATATTACATCAACGACGGCGGCAGCCAGGTCGATACGCTCGCCCGGTCGGTCTATCTGCGCTACCTCGAGGCGCACGGCCAGGACGTCGCGTTCGAGGATGGCACCTATCCCGGTGACTACCTTGTGCCTGTGGGCGAGGCTCTCAAGGCCAAGGTCGGCGATGCCTGGGTCGGCAAGGACGAAGACATCTGGCTGGCCGAGCTGCGCGAGTTTGCCACCGATGCCATGATGGACCTGATCCGCGATGACCTTGCCGCGCTTGGCGTGGAAATGGACGTGTTTTTCAGTGAAAAGTCGCTTTATGGCACCGGCCGTATCGAAGAGGCCATCGAAGAGCTGAAGGGCCGCGATCTGGTCTATTGGGGCACGCTGCCGCCGCCCAAGGGCAAGGCCGCCGACGATTGGGAGCCGCGCGAGCAATGGCTGTTCCGGTCAACGGCTTATGGCGATGACGAAGACCGCCCGGTTCAGAAATCCGACGGCAGCTGGGCCTATTTCGCGCCCGACATTGCCTATCACTATGACAAGTGCCAGCGCGGGTTCGACGCGCTGATCGACGTCTTTGGCGCCGACCATGGCGGCTATGTCAAACGGATGAAGGCGGCGGTGGCCGCGCTCAGCCAGGAGCAGGTTCCGCTCGACATCAAGCTGACGCAGCTGGTCAAGCTGTTCAAGGACGGGGCGGAATTCAAGATGTCGAAACGGGCAGGGACGTTTGTGACCCTGCGCGACGTCATCGGCGAAGTGGGCCCCGACGTGACGCGGTTCATCATGCTGACGCGCAAGAACGATGCGCCGCTGGATTTTGACTTTGACAAGGTGCTCGAGCAATCGCGCGACAATCCGGTGTTCTACGTGCAATACGCCAATGCCCGGGTGCATTCGGTTCTGCGGCGCGCGGCCGAGGCGGGGATCGCGGCGGATGATGCCGCATTGCAGGCCGCCGATCTGTCCGATCTGACGCACGAGGCCGAACTGGGCGTGATGCGCAAACTGGGCGAATGGCCGCGTCTGGTCGAGATCGCCGCGCGCACGAACGAGCCGCACCGCATTGCCGGATACCTGGGCGAACTGGCCGCTGATTTCCACGCGTTGTGGAACCGGGGCAATGACGACGCGTCCCTTCGGTTCGTGCAAGAGGGCGATTCGGCCACGTCGCAAGCGAAAATTGCGCTGGCGCGGGCAGTTTCTGTTGTGATTTCGGCGGGCTTGGGTATTTTGGGCGTCACCCCGGCCGAGGATTTGCGCTGACCTGAAACAAGGCGCCCCTGCCGGGCCGAGCAGACAACGGACCCAAGGGACACGTATCCCAAGGGCAGCGAGGCAGACATGGCGGATATTCCCTTGCACGGCGCTGGCGCGCCGCAAGTTGGGCAAACTCTTGGAACAGCGGCAAATTGGGCGGGCGCGGTCGTGTCACTGGCGCTATTGGCCGGTGTTGGCGTCTGGGGGTACCAGCTTTTGATGCGCGATGTCAGCGGTGTGCCGGTGGTGCGCGCGCTCGAAGGTCCGATGCGGGTCGCGCCCGAGGATCCGGGCGGGCTGGCAGCCGATCATCAGGGATTGGCCGTGAACCAGGTGGCCGGGCAGGGCGAAGCGCAACCGGCGGCAGATCGCCTGCTTTTGGCGCCTGCGCAGGCTGGCGTCACCGAAGAGGACACGCCCGGAGCGGTTCTGCCTCAGCGCACCGCCTTGACCGATCCAACCGTGGGCCGCGAGGAAATCGTGGCTGAAATTGACCCGATCGTGGCTGAACCCGTGGCGCCTGCCGCTCCGGCCCAGGCCGAGGATACCATCGCCGCACCGGCGACGCCCACCGCACCGGCAGCAACCGGCGGTGCCAATGCCACCATCCTTGCTCTGGCCGACCAGATCGCCGCCGGCGTTGATCCGCTGTCGAACGCGGGTCCCGCCGACACGCCCGAGGTCAAGACCGAGATCGTCGCCGCACCGCAACCCGAGGCGAAACCAGCCGCAATTGCTGCCGTGTCGACCAAAGGTGCCGTCGCCCGGTCCTTGCGCCCGCAGTTGCGCCCGGCTGGCCTGCGCGCGGGGCCTGCCTCGGCGCCGCTTGCTGCAATTCAAGAGGTTGCCGCATCCAGCGGCGAAGTTGATGCCGCGCGTATCCCGGCGGGCACCCGGCTGGTCCAGCTGGGCGCTTTTGACAGCGCCGAAGTGGCCCGTTCGGAATGGGAACGCCTGTCGTCCAAGTTCAGCGACTATCTGGATGGCAAGGAACGTGTGATCCAGCGCGCCACCAGCGGCGGACGGGTGTTCTACCGGCTGCGCGCAATGGGGTTCGCCGATCTGAACGATGCACGGCGTTTCTGTTCGGCGTTGACCGCGCAGCGCGCTGATTGCATCCCGGTGGTCACCCGATGACCCATCTGCCCGCCATCTTCGGCTGTGCGGGCCCAAAGCTGTTGCCAGACGAGGCCAAATTTTTCTCTCAGGTCCGGCCCTGGGGGTTCATCCTCTTTGCGCGCAACATTCAGGACGCGGCGCAAGCCACTGCTTTGACAGAGGATTTGCGTGATGCCGCTGGATACGATGCGCCCATCCTGATCGATCAGGAAGGGGGCCGAGTTCAGCGCTATCGTCCGCCCGTGGGCCGCGATTGGCAGCCGCCCCTGGACCAGATCACCGCGAGCGGTCCCCGCGCCGCCGAATTCATGTTCCTGCGCGCGCGCCTGATTGCTCACGAGCTGCTGTCGATGGGGATCGACGTCAATTGCATTCCGACACTGGATGTGGCCACTGACGTCACGCATCCGTTCCTGCGCAACCGCTGTTATGGCACCGATGTGCGTGCCGTTGCGGCCATCGGACAGGCGGTGGCGGGCGGGCTGATGGACGGTGGCGTCTTGCCCGTGATCAAGCACATGCCCGGCCACGGCCGCGGCACCGTCGACAGCCACCTGTCGGTTCCGCGCGTTTCGGCTGAGCGGGCCACGCTCGAAGCGGTCGATTTCGCCCCGTTTCGCGCCATGGCGGACGCACCTCTGGGGATGAGCGCGCATGTGATCTATGACGCGATCGACCCGCGCCCGGCTACGATCAGCCCGGTGATGATCTCGCTTATCCGGGATCAGATCGGCTTTGACGGCCTTTTGATGACGGACGACATCAGCATGGAGGCGCTTGAGGGCACCGTTGCCGAACGCAGTGCGGCAGCGCTGCAGGCGGGGTGTGACGTGACCTTGCATTGCAACGGCGATCTGCCGGAAATGCGCGACATCGCCGAAACCGTCCCGGCGGCCATGACCCGCGATGCCGCGCGCCGGGGCAGGGCCGCTTTGGCCGCCCGCGCCACGCCCGCGCCGGTTGACATTCCCGCGCTTGAGGCCAAGCTGGCAGAGCTGACCCAAGCCTAGGCCTGCGCCCATATGAGTGACGATTTTGACCAAGCCCCCAGCGAGGTGGCCGAGCGCCTTGCCGCAGAGGCGCTGATCGTCGATGTGGACGGGTTCGAAGGTCCGCTCGATGTGCTGCTGACGCTGTCGCGCACGCAGAAAGTGGACTTGCGGCAAATCTCGATCCTTGCCCTGGCGCGGCAATACCTGGCCTTTATCGACAAGGCCAAGGAGCTGCGGATCGAACTGGCCGCCGATTACCTGGTGATGGCCGCCTGGCTGGCCTTTCTCAAATCACGGCTACTGCTGCCGCCGGACCCGGCTGACGAAGGCCCGTCGGGCGAAGAGCTGGCCGCGCACCTTGCGTTCCAGCTGGAACGGCTGAACGGCATGCGCGACGTCGCCGCCCGCCTGATGGGCCGCGATCAGCTGGGCCGTGATTTCTTTGCCCGCGGCATTCCTGAAACGGTGGAACGGGTGCGGCGTGTGACCTACACGGCGACGCTTCTTGACCTGATGCAGGGCTATGCGCGCATCCGCACCAAGGACGAATTCCGCCCCTTCGTGATGGACCGCGAAAAGCTGTACACGATGGAACAGGCGCTGGACCGGATGCGTGGCATGATCGGCTTTACCGGCAGCTGGACGTCGCTGGCGTCGTACCTGCCAGATGGCTGGACGGGAGAGCCCGAGATGATCCGCTCGGCCACGGCCGCGACCTTTGCCGCCTCGCTGCAACTGGTCAAGGAGGGGCACCTTGAGATAAGGCA
>JAHDCH010000089.1 GCA_020629995.1 Pseudaestuariivita sp.
CGACCTTGTCGGCCTCTTTCTTGAACTGTTCGCCGGTGGCGGGGTTGCGCACCATGCGCTCGGGGCGTTCGCGGCAGTAGATTTTGCCGACGCCGGGCAGGGTGACGGCACCGCCGCCACCGACTTCGCGGGTGATCAGGTTGCAGATCGCGTCCAGCGCCGCGCCTGCGTCTTTCTTGTCTGCGCCCATCTCATCGGCCAGTGCGGCGATGAGTTGTGTCTTGGTCATGGGTTTGGCCATGTCTGTCTCTCTCTCGTGTGAATTAGGTGTGCCTGATTTGATCGGCCTCATTCCGGGCATTTAAGGGGATCACGTCAGGCAACACAACAAATTGTGGTGCGATTTCCCTAAAAAACATGGATTTTGCGCCCCGCTCAAGGTGTTGGGCAGGCTGACGCAGGGTCAGGCACGCACAGCGCCTACAAAAACGCGGTTTCCTCAAACGAGCGCAGTTTGCGGCTGTGGATGCGTTCCAGTGGCATGTCGCGCAGGTGCTCCATCGCGCGGATGCCGATCATCAGGTGCCGGGCGACCTGTGTCTTGTAGAAATCCGAGGCCATGCCGGGCAGCTTCAGCTCGCCATGCAGGGGTTTGTCGGACACGCACAGGAGGGTGCCGTAGGGCACACGGAACCGGAACCCGTTGGCGGCGATGGTTGCGCTTTCCATATCCAGCGCCACGGCGCGCGATTGCGACAGGCGCTGAACCGGGCCGGTGTGTTCGCGCAATTCCCAGTTGCGGTTGTCCACGCTGGCCACGGTGCCGGTGCGCATGATCCGCTTGAGGTCGTAGCCTTCGAGCTGGGTTTCGCCCGCGACGGCGGTTTCCAGAGCGATCTGGATCTCGGCCAGGGCCGGGATCGGCACCCAGACGGGCAGGTCGTCGTCCAGCACCTTGTCTTCGCGCAGGTAGGCATGGGCGAGAACAAAATCGCCCAGAGACTGCGAATTGCGCAGGCCGGCACAATGGCCGACCATCAGCCAGGCATGGGGGCGCAGAACGGCGATATGGTCGGTTGCCGTCTTGGCGTTGGACGGGCCGACGCCGATGTTGACCAGAGTGATGCCTGACCCATCCTCCCGCTTGAGGTGATAGGTCGGCATTTGCGGCATCTTGGCCGTTTCAGCGATGGGCGTCGCGGCATCGGTGATCTCGACATTGCCGGTGGAGACAAACGAGGTGTAGCCGCTCTTGGGATCGGCCAGGACCGAGCGCGCGTAGGCTTCGAATTCGGACACGTAGAACTGGTAGTTGGTGAACAGGACGTGGTTCTGGAAATGCGAAGGGTCGGTCGCGGTGTAATGCGCCAGCCGGGCGAGCGAGTAATCGACCCGCTGAGCGGTGAAGGGCGCCAGAGGTTCGACGCCATCGGGGTGGTGGTAGGTGCCGTTGACGATGTCGTCGTTGGTGGTGGAAAGATCCGGCACGTCGAACACGTCGCGCAGGATGAATTCGGCGGCGCCGTCCTGCGGCACCGAAAGGGAGGCATCGTTGGCCACGGCAAAGTGCACGGGCATCGGCGTATCAGACGGGCCGATCACCACGGGCACGCCGTGGTTTTCCATCACCAGCCCGATCTGCTGGATCAGGTAGTGGCGGAACAGGTCCGGCCGGGTGATCGTGGCGGCATGGGTGCCGGGGTGCGACACGTGGCCAAACGCCAGGCGGCTGTCGACCTGGGCAAAGGTTTCGGTGGTCAGGCGGATTTCGGGATAAAAGGCACGGATGCGGGTGCCCGGGTGCCCGCCTGTAAGGGCTGATTTGAAGGCATCACACAGAAAGGTGGCGGCCTGCGTGTACAGCTCTTGCAGCCGATCAACGGCGGCGGTGGCGTTGGTGAACGCCTCGGGTTGCGGCATTTCGGGGACCGAAAAGAGAGCGGTGTCAGATTGTGTCGTCATGGATTTTCTACTTTTTTTGTTATCGTTGAATGCGGGGTGCCCTGATCAGTCGGGCACAAAAAGGTCGGTCATCTGGAAGGTGCGCACATCGACAAGGCCAAGGTCCGAGATGCGCAGCTCGGGGATCACCACAAGGGCCAGCAGCGAGTGCTGCATGTAAGCGTTGTTGAGCGAGCAGCCGCTGGCCTGCATCGCCTGCATCAAGGCCTCGGCCTGTGCGGCGACGTCCGGTGCGGGGCTGTCCGACATGAGGCCCGCGATGGGCAGGGGCACAGAGGCCGCCTCGGCCCCATCGCGGAACAGCGTGACACCGCCGCCAAGCGCGCGCAGGTGGCCCGCGGCCAGCGCCATGTTGGAGCGGCAGGTGCCGACGACGATCATATGGTGGCTGTCATGCGCCACGGTCGAGGCCATGGCCATGGAGCCGGTATACCCGAAGCCCGAGACCAGAGCATTGGTCACGCCGCCCGTCGCGCGGTGCCGTTCAACGAGGGCGATCTGGCAGACATCTTGTTGCTCATCGGGCTGAACCAGCCCGCCTCGCACGGGCACGTCGCGCTGAAGGGCCTGGGTGGGCGCTTGATTTTCAACGACGCCGATCACGTTGGCACGGACAGTGGGCGCATCAGTGGGGGCGGGGATTTCGAAGTCCGCCGCGGTCAGGTCGCGGGCCATGTTGACCGTCTGGCGCGCGGAAGAGGGCCAGTCGAGATGGGGGCATTCGGCGAGGCAGGTGCCATCCTGCGCCACGGTCACGCCCCGGGCGATGACATGTTCGATGGGCAGCGTAGTGAGGTCGGAAGTCAGGATCACATCGGCGCGGCGGCCTGGGGTCAGAGATCCCAGCTCGCGTTCGAGGCCAAAGTGCGTCGCGGTGTTGATCGTCGCCATTTGCAGGGCGATCAGAGGGTCACAGCCGCAGTCGATCGCATGGCGCACAACGCGGTTCATGTGGCCATCATTGACCAGAGTGCCCGAATGGCAATCGTCGGTGCAGAGGATAAATCCGCGCGGGTCGAGGCCGCGTTCGGTGATCGCGGTGATCTGGCTTTCGACATCGTACCAGGCCGAGCCGAGGCGCATCATGGCGCGCATGCCCTGACGGGCGCGGGCGATGCCTTCGGCTTCGGACGTGGTTTCATGGTCGTCGGCGGGGCCGCCGGCGGCATAGGCATGGAAGGCGGGGCCAAGATCGGGCGAGGCATAGTGGCCGCCGATGGTTTTACCGGCAGCCGCAGTCGCCGCCATTTCGGCGAGCATCTGAGGATCGCCGTTCACCACGCCGGGGAAGTTCATCATCTCGCCCAGGCCGATGATGCCGGGCCATGTCATCGCTTCGGCCACGTCCGAGGGGCCGATCTCGAACCCGGTGGTTTCGAGCCCCGGGGCCGAGGGGGCGCAGGAGGGCATCTGGGTGAAGATGTTGATCGGTTGAAGCGCGGCTTCGTCATGCATGAGGCGCACCCCGGCGAGGCCGAGCACATTGGCGATTTCGTGCGGGTCGGTGAACATGGAGGTGGTGCCATGGGGGATCACGGCACGGGCGAATTCCGCCGGGGTGAGCATGCCTGATTCGATGTGCATATGCGCGTCGCAGAGGCCGGGGACCATGTAGCGGCCGCCTGCCTCGATGATTTTGGTCGCGTCGCCGATGCAGTGGGAGGCGTCCGGCCCGACGTAGGCGATGCGGCCATGGCGGATGGCGATATCGTGGTCAGGGAGCGCCTCGCGCGTGTGGACGTTGACCCATATACCGCCCCGGATCACCGTGTCAGCGGGGCTGCGTCCTGCGGCGGTCGCGACCAGATCGGAGGCCACCGAGGGCCATGTGGGGAAGGCGGGCGGGAAAGTCATCTGCTCCATGTCGCAATTTGACATGCCCCCGCACCGGGTGCAAGCGAGGGTAGAGCCATGTCACAGAGGTTTCACAAGATGGACTACGAAACGGTCAGTGCCGAGGATTTTGGCGCCAGCCTGACCGGCTTTGGCGTGAACCTGCTGGTGCGGGATGTGGAAGCCGAGGTGGCGTGGCTGGCTCATGTGTTCGGGATGGAAGCGCACAGGGTATCGAAGGATTTTGCGATCCTCAGCTACCACGGGCATGTGCTGCAACTGCACAGCGACGGGACGTATCACAGCAATCCGCTGCTGTCGGTCCTGCCCGAGGCGGGGGCGAGGGGCGCAGGGGCCGAGCTGCGCCTGTTTCACAGCGATCCGGATGAGGCAGTGGCCCGGGCGCAGGAGCTGGGCGCGATGGTGTTGCAAGGGGCGACGGACAAGCCGCACGGGTTGCGCGAGGCGTATATACTGGACGATCAGGGCTATGCATGGGTACCGTCGCGCGTGTTGTGAGGGGAGGACTGGGGCGCTGCCCGCCGCCCATTGGGCTTGAACCAATGGCGCCACAATGGGCGGCCCCCCGGGATATTTTGAGCCAGAAGAAGGAGGACCGCCAATGTCTGTGACCGAGTTGAGGGCCAATATGGATCATTGGCAGGAGCGGGTGGATCTGGCGGCGGCGTTTCGCTGGACGGCAAGGCTGAACATGCACGAGGGGGTGTCGAACCATTTCTCGCTCTCGATCAACGAGGATGGGACGAGGTTCTTGATGAACCCGAACCAGGTGCATTTCAGCAGGGTGCGGGCGAGCGACATGATCATCGTGGATGCCAACGATCCCGAGACGCTGGAAGGGCCGGACGCGCCGGATCCGACGGCATGGGGGTTGCACGGGGGGCTTCACAGGCATTGCCTGCACGCGAGATGCGCGATGCATGTGCATTCGGTGCACGCGACGGTGCTGGCCTGCCTCAGGGACAAGGTCTTGCCGCCGCTCGATCAGAATGCGGCGATGTTCTATGACCGGCAGGTGGTGGATGACGCCTATGGCGGGCTGGCTTTCGAAGAAGAGGGCGAGCGCTGCGCGCAGTTGTTCAGCGATCCCAAGAAGACCGTCATGGTCATGGGCAACCACGGGATCATGGTGATTGGCGACACCGTCGCGCAGACGTTCAACCGGATGTATTTCTTTGAACGGGCCTGCGAGGTGTACGTGCGCGCGTTGCAGACGGGTCAGCCGCTGGCGATCCTGCCCGACGAGATCGCCGCCAAGACGGCGGACGAGATCGAGAATTACCCCGAGCAGGACATCCGCCATCTGGCCGAGCTGAAGGCGATCCTCGACACAGAAGGGTCGGACTACGCCGCGTAGGATGGGTGGTTCCACCCATCTTGGCCACCCGCGCGTCGCGGGCAGGCAAGACAGGTCGCCTTTGCTCTTTTCTGCTGAGCGCAGGAAAGGGAGAGCGCCATGTCAGACAATCTGGGAAACGAGCCGGAGCGCTGGAACCATCATCCCGGCCAGGTCGCGCTGAACCCGTTGTTCAGCTGGCCGCCTCGGCCAAGCGCTGTCCTGAAGTGGTACGCCGCCTATTGGTTTGCCGCCTCGACCACGACGCTGGCGATCGTGCTGGCGCTGGTGGCTTATGCGACACTCTTGCCGCCGCTGGACCGGATGCAAAGCTGGGGCGTGGGGTGGGTGGCGCAGGTCTGGCTGGCCAACCTTGTGCCGCATTGCACGCTGGCAGGGCTGTTGCACCTGTGGCTCTATCGCTGGAAAGGCCAGAGCGCCGAGACCAAGTTTGATCCAAGGGACCAGGCGCGGGACAATGGCACGTTCACCTTTCGAAGCCAGGTGCACGACAACATGTTCTGGACCATCGCCAGCGGGATCACCCTGTGGACGCTGGCGCAATGCCTGACGTTCTGGGCCATGGCGAACGGCTGGGCGCCGGTGATCCACGCCAGAGAAAACCCGCTGTGGTTCATCGCCATGTTCCCGGTGCTGGTGGTCTGGAGCTCGTTCCACTTTTACTGGGTGCACAGGGCGCTGCACGTGCCGCGCCTCTACAAGCTGGCCCACGCGCTGCACCACCGCAATGTGAACGTCGGGCCGTGGTCGGGCATCTCGATGCACCCCATCGAGCATCTGCTGTTCTACACCAACTTTGCGATTCACCTCGTGCTGCCGTCTTCGCCGGTCCACGTGATGTTCCACGGCTATATGCAATCGGTGCACCCGGTCTTCTCGCATTCGGGGTTCGAACAGCTGTATGTCGCGGACCGCAAACGCGCCAGGATGGGAGATTTCTTTCACCAGCTGCATCATCGGTATTTCGAGTGCAATTACGGCACCGTCGAAATGCCATGGGACCGCTGGTTCGGGTCGTTCCACGATGGGTCCGAAGAGGCCACACGCGAAACCCGGGCCAGAAAGACGCAGATGTACACCTGAGGCGTAGGATGGGTGCTCGTCACCCATCCCCGTGGGGTCAGGCGGGGCGGCGGGCCTCTTGCGCGTCGAGGCGCGCGGAGAAGTCAGCGACATCCAGACCGGCGTCAAGGCAGTCGGCCATCAACGCGGCCTGCGTCCGCGGGGCAAGCCCGCCGACCGGAGGATCGGTGTCGAGGTTGGTGGGAAAGCTGTAGCCTTCGGCGGTGGCCGAAATCACCGCATGTCGCGCGGAGGGCCCAAGGTCCGAGCCGAGCAGAGCAGGGTAGACCGCCTTGCACAACGCCGCACGGTCCACGCTTTCCATGGCGCGGCCAAAGGGCGATGAGACCTGCAGAAGGTTGACCATGCGGTGCACGTCCTGCGTGCGGTTCTCGCCTGCGGCATGGAACAGCGCGGGGTTAAAGAACAGCGCATCGCCCTTGGCGAGGGGCAGCTGGATGCACGCGTCGTCGAACCGGGCGCGAAAATCGGGGCGTCGCCAGGCGGCATAGCCCGCGCGGTAGGCTTGCGAGAACGGCAACAGCTTGGTCGGGCCGCTGTTGACCGGCACGTCCACATGGGCGATCCCGCCCTGAAGCGTCATCAGAGGCGACAGGTCATGCACATGCGCAGGGTACAGGGCGGAAACTTCGGCCGTCTGGAACCCCAGGTGATAGTCGCGGTGCGCCTGCTGGGCCGCGCCGCCGGGGTGCACCAGGTTGATCTGGGCCGTCATCTGGTACCCGGGGCCAAGCCACGCCTCGCACACGGCATCAATCGCCGGTGTCGCAAAATAGCGCGCGTGCAGCGCAGGATCGGCAAGGCACAGCTTTTGCAGCGCGTTCCAGACGCGATCGTTCGTGCCGGCGGCAAAGTGGTCGGCACCGCCGCCGCCCGCGGCCTTTTCGGCGGCGATGATCCGCTCGAACACAGCGGTTGCCGCGTCAAGCGTCGCCGCATCCGGACCGCCGCCCCGCAGCACAAGAACCCCGGCGCCCGACAAAAGGACCCGCGCCCATTCAGCCATCACGCCGCGCCGCGCCTCGGCCGAGGCAAGAGGCAGGGCCGCAGCGTCGTAGACCGGAACATTGCAGGTCACCTCGGAGGCATGAGGCACGGTGCCGGGATCGGTGGCTTGCGAGATCAGGGCCTCGAACTCGGCCAGATCGCAGGCCTCGGGGCTGTAGTAACCGGGTGTGTGCATGAGAGCGCTCCTGTTCCGTTGAGCCCAGACTAGGCGCGCGCGGGCTTGCGCAGAGCCGAAAGACACATCAATAAACCATCAAATGACCCATCGTTTTCCGATCAAGGAGATTGCCCGCCAGGCCGGGCTGGGCGTGGCCACGGTGGACCGCGTGCTGAACGGGCGCGCCCATGTCAGCCCGCAGGCGCAGCGGCGCGTCACCGCCGCCATGGGCGAGCTGGAGGCGCAAGAGGCGCAGCTGGCCGCCAAGGGGCGACGGATGTTTGTGGACGTCATCGTCGAGGCCCCTGCCCGGTTCAGCCAGGAGGTGCGCCGCGCCGCCGAGACCGTGGCCCCGGGCATCGGCGCGGCGGTGTTCCGTCCACGCTTTACCCTGCAGGAACGCATGGACGAGGCCGAGATGCTGGCTGCTCTGGCCCGGGTGCACAGGCGCGGCGCACAGGGCGTCTGCCTCAAGGCGCGGGACACACCGGCGGTGCGGGCAGCGGTGGCACGCCTGACCGAAGCGGGCATTCCGGTGGTCACGCTGGTCACGGATGTCCGCGCGGACAGGCTGGCCTATGTCGGGCTCGATAACGCGGGCGCGGGGCGCACGGCGGCCTGGCTGACGGCCCGGATGCTGCCCCGCGCCAAAGGCACAGTTCTGACAACCCGAAGCCGGGACACGTTTCTTGGCGAAGCGGCGAGGCGAAGCGCGTTCCGGTCCGAGCTGGCGCGGCTGGCACCGGAGCTGACGTTGATCGAGACAAGCGGAGGCGGCGGCCTGCCGTTCGAGACGCGCCGCGATCTGGAGCCGGTGCTGCGCGAGGCGGGAGAGATTGCGGCGGTCTATTCGATGGGCGGCGGCAATGGTGCGATCCTCGAAGCGCTCGGCGCGGCCCAGACGCGCAGGCCGCTGTTCATCGCCCATGACCTTGACGCCGAGAACCGCAGGCTGATGGACAGAGGGCAGGTCGACGTGGTGCTGCACCATGATCTGAGGCACGACATGCGCGCGATGTTCACCGAGCTGGCGGTGCATCACGGGCTTGCATCACCTGACGCGAAACTGGGCGCAAGCCCCGTTCAGGTCATCACGCCGCACAACCGGCCCGACTGAACGCTTGCGCAGCCGGGCCCGGGGATGCAACGCTGCGCCCCATGGCCGAGCGCAAGATCTGGAACCACACGCCCGAACAGCTGCCGATCGAGGTGAACCCCCTCTGGCGGCGCCCGTTGGTTTGGCGAGACGTGCTGGCGTGGTATGCGGGCGCGTGGATCCCGGTGACCAGCAACGGCGTGATCGTCTTGCTTGCGGTGCTGGCGTGGTGGCTGACCGGGCCGCAGCTGGCCACAGCCGAGGCGCCCGGCCTGTGGATCGCGGGCATCTGGCTGCGAAATCTGCTGCTGACCTTTGTGGTCGCGCACGGGCTGCACATGCTGTTTCACGCGAGGCAGGTGCAGGGGCTGGATCACAAGTACGATCCAAGGCCCTACCCGCGCACAGGGCGCATGTTCACCTTTGACAGCCAGCTCAAGGACAACATGTTCTGGGCGCTGGCCTCGGGCGTGACGATCTGGTCGGCCTACGAGGCGCTGATCTGGTGGGCCATGGCCAACGGCATCGCGCCAACGCTGACATGGGCCGCCAGCCCCGTGTGGTTCATCGCGCTGTTCTTCCTGATCCCGATCTGGGAAAGCTTTTATTTCTACTGGATCCACCGCCTGCTGCACACCAAGCCGATCTATCGGTTCCACGCGCTGCACCACCGCAACACGGATGTTGGCCCATGGTCGGGCCTGTCGATGCACCCGGTCGAGCACGTGCTGTATTTCGGAACGGCAATGATCCATTTCGTGGTGCCGACGCATCCGGTGCACGTCGTGGCGCATCTGATGTTCTATGGCCTGTATGCGATCACCACCCACACGGGGTTCGAGGGCTGGTGGTCCAAGGGGCAAAAGCGGGTGCATCTGGG
>JAHDCH010000090.1 GCA_020629995.1 Pseudaestuariivita sp.
CCGGCATCCTGACCACCGCGCAGCGGGCCGAGCTGCTGGGCCAGTACAACGCGGTTCTGGATGGGATGGGCCTGAGCACAATCACCGACGACCGCGCCGGTATCCAGATGCAGATCCCAACCGGCGTTGTGGCCTTTGACACTTATGAATACCCCTTTGCCCAATACAACGCGCGCAGCGACGACCTGCCGGCGCGGGTGCTGCTGATCTCGCAGCGCGGCGGGCGCGACACGCTGCATGGCCTGTATGACATCATGGAAACGCTTGAAATCGTGCCGCTAGAAGGCCCGCGCGAAAAAAGGCGCGACAGCTTTACGCTGACCGGCGCGAACAGCCGCATTGTCAGCCACACCGAAGCGCGGCTGGTGCGCGGCGAGGTCAAGGGCTTTACCCTGATCTGGCCCACCGGCGACGAAGAGCGGCGCACACGTATTCTGGAAGAGATGCGCGCATCGTTCCAGATCCTGCCCGGCGCGGCCCTCGCCCGCACCGACAGCACCGCCGAAGAGCAATCGGTTGACCTTGTCTCGGGTCTGAGCCTGCGCAAACCCCTGCGCTCGCGCAGCGGCTTCTGGACCGATGCGCGCGGTACGGTTCTGACAAGCGCCGAGGCGGTCAATTCGTGTGGCCGGATCACGCTGGATGAAGATCACACCGCCCGCGTGCTGGCCACCGACACCGATCTGGGCGTCGCGGTTCTGGCGCCCGAAGACACGCTGACACCGCCCGCGTCCGTCACCTTCCGCGAAGGCGCGCCGCGCCTGAAATCCGAAGTCGCGGTGTCGGGCTTTTCCTACGAAGGTCAGCTGGGTGCGCCCACGCTGACCTTTGGCACGCTCGAGGACCTGCGCGGTCTGCGCGGCGAAGCCGACATGCGGCGGCTTGCCATGACCACCCTGCCGGGTGATGCCGGCGGGCCGGTCTTTGACGGCGGCGGCGCGGTGCTGGGCCTGCTGTTGCCCAAGGACACGAACGGCGCGCGTCAACTGCCCGAAGGTGTCGCATTTGCCGCGGCTTCGGACGCGCTGCGCGCCATGCTTCAGGACGCGGGCACCGACCCGGGCTTCGCCGTGGCCGAGCAATTCATGGCCCCCGAAGATCTGACCGTTCTGGCCCGCGACGTGACGGTTCTGGTCAGCTGCTGGGAGTAACCGGCGCAGGCCTTGCCGCAAGGTGGATGCCCGCGATCGTGCACCGGACCGACCCGCCCGCCTGTTCAAGCGTCGGGATCGACAAGGGCAGGATTGGCAGGTGCCGTTCAATGCGCGCCACCTGATCGGCGGTCAGCACGTCGCGCGCGGTGCGTGACATGGCCAGAAGCGGGCCATCCCTACCGGCCAGTTCGATGGCGTTTCCGGCAAAACCCGCGATCTGTTCGTGGCTCAGATCAATGACGTCGCGCCCGCGCTCGGCCAGCCTTGCGGCCACTTCGGCGCGGCGCGCCGCGTCCGGGATGCAGGACAGCCCGATCAAAGCGATCCGCGTTCCGATGCACATCAGGACGTTGGTGTGATAGATCGCGCGGCCCGCGCGGTCGCAGGCGTCAAACACCATGGGTTCATACTGAAACCGGGTGCAGAACCTTTCCAGCGCGATGGGATCGCTGCGGTCCGACCGCGCCGCGTAGGCCACCCGGTCGATATGGTCCAGCACCATCGCGCCCGTGCCTTCCAGGAACAGACCGTCCGGTTCCAGCCCGGAAAAATCCATCACATCCTGCACCCGGTAACGGGTCTTGAGCATCTCGATCACATCCACGCGCCGCTCGCGCCGGCGATTGCGCGCCTTCATCGGATACAGCGCGACATGCCCACCCGGATGGGTGGAAAACCAGTTGTTGGGAAAGACACTGTCCGGCGTATCCTTGCCGGTGTCTTCGAACAGGTGAACACGGATGCCCGCGCTTTCCAGCTTATGCGCGGCCTGCGTCACCTCGGCCTGCGCGGCGCGCGCGAGGTCTTGCGCGCCTGGCTGCGGCACTGCCTGAAAGGCGTTGTCGGCGGCGGTTTCGGTGTTCACGGTGAAATGGTGCGGGCGGATCATCACCACCGCCTCAGGGGCCTGAACGCTCATTTCGCGCGCATGACCATGCCGAACAGATCGCGCGGATCGTCCGGGTCGGCCAGCATGTCCAGCATCTGCCCCAGCCCCGTGCCGGGCAGCGCATCGCGCACATACCGCAGGGCCGAGAAATCCTCGATCGCAAAGCCGACCCCGTCGAACAGGGTGATCTGGCGATCCGATGTGCGGCCCGGCCTGGTGCCCGCCAGCACTTCCCACATCTCGGTCACCTGAAAATCGTCAGGCTTTTGCTGGATTTCGCCTTCGATCCGGGTCTGCGGCGTGTATTCGACAAACACCTCGGCCCGGTCCAGCAGCGCCGGATGCAATTCCGTCTTGCCCGGGCAATCGCCGCCGATCGCGTTGATGTGCACCCCTGCCCCGACCATGTTGTCGGTCAGGATGGTGGCGTATTGCTTGTCGGCGGTGCAGGTGGTGATGATGCCTGCGCCAAGGATCGCCTCTTCGGCGCTGGTGCAGGGTGTGACACGCATCTGGCCTGACAGGTTGGCGGCGGCCTTGGCCGTGGCGGCGCGGTCGATGTCGTAAAGGCGTACCTCTTCGATCCCGCACAATTCGGCCATCGCAAGTGCCTGAAATTCGGACTGCGCCCCGTTGCCGATCATCGCCATCGCCTTTGTCTTTGGCGCCAACGCACGCGCCACCATGGCCGAAGTTGCTGCCGTGCGCAGCGCGGTCAGGATCGTCATTTCCGACAGCAGAACAGGATACCCGGTGCTCACATCCGCCAGCAGACCAAAGGCGGTGACGGTTTGCAGCCCTTCGCCGGTGTTGCGCGGGTGGCCGTTGACGTATTTGAAGCCATAGACCTCACCATCCGAGGTCGGCATCAGCTCGATCACGCCTTGCGCCGAATGTGACGCAACGCGCGGCGTCTTGTCGAACAGCTCCCAGCGTTTGAAGTCGGCCTCGATATACTCGGCCAGCCCGCGCAGCATCGGGCGCAGACCCACATGGTGCACCAGCCGCATCATGTGATCGACGCTGACAAAGGGCACCAGGGCGGTGTCGGACGGGGCGGTCATGTGGCAAGCCTTCCTGCGTTGGGGCGGTTCGGCCGATCAAGGACGGTACGGCCGAACAGACTGGCCACCAGATCGGTCATCAAAAGAGCCGTGCGGCCGCGTTCATCCAGAAACGGGTTCAGCTCGACCAGATCGAGCGAGGTCATCCGGCCCGAATCGTGGACCATTTCCATGATCAGATGCGCCTCGCGGAAGGTGGCGCCGCCGGGCACCGTCGTGCCCACGGCAGGCGCGATGGTCGGGTCGAGGAAATCGACATCAAAGCTGACATGCAGGTGCCCGTCCTCGGCCACGACGCGGTCAAGAAAGGCACGCAAGGGCGCGGCGATGCCGGTTTCATCGATGGCACGCATGTCATGCGCATCGATCCCGGTGTCGCGGATCGCGGCCACCTCGGGCGGATCAACCGAGCGCAGACCCAGCATCGTCACCCGCGACGGGTCGACCGGATGCGGCACCGCCGGAAACATCGGAAAGGCGCCACGACCAATGGCATAGGCCATGGGCGTGCCGTGCAGGTTACCGCTGACCGTCTCTTCCAGCGTGTTGATGTCGGGATGCGCGTCCAGCCACAGCACGAACAGAGGCTTGCCGTCCCGGGCGGCGCGGGTGGCGGCGGCCGGCAGAGTGGCCGCGGCCATCGAATGATCGCCGCCGATAAAGATCGGCACACCGGGTCCCGCCATGGCGGCATCTGCCGCGCGGCGCAGGCTGTGCACCCAATCGGTGGTCAGTTGCAGGTTCTTGAGGGCCGGATTGGGATGATGCGCCTCGGGCGCGGGCTCGGCATGCACATCGCCTTGGTCGGTGACGCGGACGCCCTGTGCCTCGAGCGTCGTGATCAGCCCTGCGGTCCGCAGCGCATCGGGGCCCATCAGGCACCCGGCCTGCCCGGCCCCCGTCTGGATCGGCGCGCCGATAAGTGTTGCCTGCATGCCGTTGTCCTTTCCTGAACTTCTGCTTGGGCGTCAGGATACAGAGGCGAAACGCGCGGCCACACTTGGCAAATCAGAGCGTTCCGCGCATAATGCATGCGTTTCGCACTCAGCAAGGCGCAAAATGCTATCCAAACTCGACCGCCATCTGATGACTTTGCTGACGTCCAACGCGCGCGCCAGCCTGACCGAGCTGGCCGCGGCCACCGGTTCGTCGCGCAACACCGTGCGCGCACGGCTGACACATCTGGAGGACTCCGGCGCGATCCAGCGTTATACGATCGACGCCGGCCGCGAGGCGGACGCGGGCGTCGCTGCGATCATGACGATCGAACTTCAGGGCTCATTGTCGCGCTCGGTCATCCGCGCGCTGCGGGCAATCCCCGAGATCGCCTCGCTGCATTCCACCAATGGCGCATGGGACGTGGTGGCCCGGCTCGAGGCGCAGGACCTGGCCGGCATCGATCTGGTGCTGCGCCGCATCCGGCAAATTCCTGGCGTCACCAATTCCGAAACCTCGCTGTTGCTGGCCCCGGTCTAGGCGAATTGCGGGTTGCGCGTCACGGCTGGCAGCGCCACCCTGCCCCCATGGATCACCGCGACGTTCTGCAACAGCTGTCCCCCGATGCCCGTGCGGCGCTTCAGACCCGCAGCACCGCTGCCGGATTGTGGCATCTGGCCGGTCATCTGGGCGCGCTGGGGGCGACGGGCATATGGATCGCGCAAGCGCTGCCGGGATGGCCGCTGGCCCTGGTGCTGCACGGCATCCTTCTGGTGTTCCTGTTTACTCTCCAGCACGAATGCACCCACGGCACACCCTTTGCCGCGCCCTGGCTGACCCGGCTTGCCGGGCATGGCGCGGGGTTGGTGATCGTGCAGCCGTTCACCTGGTTTCGTTATTTCCACCTCGCGCATCACAAACACACCAACGATCCCGCCCATGACCCCGAGCTGTTGTCGGGGGCCAAGCCCGAGGGCTGGCGCGCGTGGCTGTGGCATGTGAGCGGCCTGCCCACATGGGCCGCCGCCGCCCGCCTTGTGCTGCAGAACGCAATCGCCCCGCAGCCCGCGCCTTATCTGCCGAAGGCGGTTCTGCCCCGGCTAAGAACCGAGGCGCGCGTGATGCTCATGGCTTATGCGGCGGCGGGCCTGACGTTCATCTGGACGCCTGCGCTTTTTTGGCTGTGGCTCCTGCCCATGATGCTGGGCCAGCCTGCCTTGCGGTTGTACCTTCTGGCCGAGCACGGGCGCTGCCCGCCGGTGGCGAACATGCTAGAGAACACGCGCACCACGTTCACCAACCGCATCGTCCGCTTTGTCGCCTGGAATATGCCCTACCATGCCGAGCATCATTCCGCCCCGAACGTGCCCTTTCACAAATTGCCGGACCTGCATCGGCACATGGCCCCGCATCTGCGCAGCACTTCGCCGGGATACACCGACTTTACAAAGACTTATGTCTCTGGCTTCACGCGGGGATAGCTCAGTGTTCCGCCCCCCACCGCGGCTTTGACACCGGTTGTGCCCGGGCAGGACGTGGGCAGACCGCGCGCCACGCGCACCGCCAGAAAGGCAAAGGCCTGGGCTTCGAGCATGTCTCCATCCAGCCCCACTTCCTCGACCGGCAAAACGTCGCAATCGATGCCGGCGCGCAGCATGTCCATCATCACCGGATTGTGGCGGCCGCCGCCCGTGACAAGCAGCTTGTCCGGCGGGCTGGGACAATGCTGAAGCCCCTGCATCACAGCAGCGGCCGCCATGCCGGTCATTGTTGCAGCCGCGTCGGCGTCATCCAGTTCGCGCACCAGATCCAGCATGGTGGCAAAGCTGTCCCGATCCAGAGATTTCGGTGGCATCCGGGGAAAGAAGGCATCGTCCAGAAACAATTCTAGCGCGCCAGCCTCGACATTGCCCTGCCGCGCCAGCGCCCCGTCCCGGTCAAATGGCTGGCCCTTGCGCGTCATCATCAGATCGTTGATCGGCGCATTGGCCGGCCCGGTGTCAAACGCCAGCAGCGCGCCCGTTTCCTCGGGCGCTTTGCAGGTCGGATCAATCCACGTCAGATTGCCCACCCCGCCAAGGTTCAGAAACGCCAGCGGGCGCGTCGCGCCGATCCACTGCGCGCAGGCAAAGTGAAAGAACGGCGCCAATGGTGCGCCTTCTCCGCCCATCGCCACGTCCGCGCTGCGGAAATCCCACACCACGGGCCGCCCCAGCGCATCGGCCAGCGCCTGACCATCGCCCATCTGATGCGTGCCCCGGCCTTTTGGATCATGCGCCAGCGTCTGCCCGTGAAAGCCGACAAGCTCGCCTTCAAGGTCCATCAAAAGGTCGGTGTGCGCCTGCATCACGACGTCATGCGCCTCGGCGCTCTCTTCGCCGTGCCACGCGCCAAGAGATGCTCGCAACACCTGCTGTTCGGAACCGGAATAGGCGCGATACCGCGTTTCGCCAAAGCCCGCGATCCGAAGGCCGTCCGTTTCAATCGCGGCCGCGTCGACCCCGTCGAGCGATGTGCCCGACATCGCACCGGCCACCCGGATCACACCAGTCTTGCGCACGCCCTTCCCCTTCTTCTTTTGCAGCACTATAGACACGCGGGCACGCGAAGGGACAAGACATGACCTACCACCCCAAATCCGACTTCCTGCAAGTGATGACAGAGCGCGGCTTTCTTGCCGATTGCACGGATTATCAGGCGCTGGACGATGCTGCCCTTGCAGGCGGGCTGACGGGGTATATCGGGTTTGATGCCACGGCCAAATCGCTGCACGTCGGATCGCTGATCCAGATCATGATGCTGCGCTGGCTGCAAAAGACCGGCGGTCGCCCCATCACGCTGATGGGCGGCGGCACCACCAAGGTGGGCGACCCCTCGTTCCGCGCCGATGAACGCCCTTTGCTGACGCCCGATCAGATCGACGACAACATCGCCGGTATCAAGAAAGTCTTTTCCGCCTACATCAACTATGATGGGCCAAACGGCGCCTTGATGATCAACAACGCCGAATGGCTCGATGAACTGAACTACCTCGACTTCCTGCGCGACATCGGGCGGCATTTTTCGGTCAACCGGATGCTGTCGTTTGAATCCGTGAAATCCCGGCTCGACCGCGAACAATCGCTGTCATTCCTGGAATTCAACTACATGATCCTGCAGGCCTACGATTTCCTGGAACTGAACCGCCGCTATGGCTGCCTGTTGCAGATGGGCGGGTCCGACCAGTGGGGCAACATCGTCAACGGGATCGACCTGACCCGCCGGGTGCTGGATGCCCAGATTTACGGCCTTACCTCGCCGCTCCTGACCACATCAGACGGCAAGAAAATGGGCAAATCCGCCTCGGGCGCGGTCTGGCTGAACGCCGACATGCTCAGCCCCTACGAATTCTGGCAGTTCTGGCGCAACACCACCGATGCCGATGTCGGCCGCTTCCTCAAGCTCTATACCGAGCTGCCGCTGGACGAATGCGACCGCCTTGGCGCGCTGGCCGGATCCGAAATCAACGACGCCAAAATCGTGCTGGCGAACGAAGTCACCGCCATGCTGCATGGCCGCGATGCAGCCGCAGCAGCCGAGGCCACCGCGCGTGACGTGTTTGAAAAAGGTGGGACAGGCGATGATCTTCCGACCCTGATGGTGACGCAAGCCGACCTGCCGATGTCCATAGTTCAGGCGCTCGTCAAATCGGGGCTTTCGAAATCCGGCAAGGAGGCCAAGCGGCTCATTTCGGAAAACGGCGCCCGGATCGATGATGCTCCGTTGACCGATACCGCCCTTATGCTGGACGCCGGCGCCCTTGCCAGCCCAGTGAAGCTCAGCGCAGGCAAAAAACGGCATGCGCTGATCAAACTGACAACGGCGTAAGGGGGCCAGCCCCCTGCATTCAAAATTCATGAATTTTGAATGCACCCCCGGGATATTTCCAGCCAGAAGAAGTCAGGGCACGCTCCCCTTCTTCTGGCTTCAAATATCCCCGCCGGAGGCACCCCATCTTATCCGTTTTGCCCGCGGCACGAGCCCTTTTGAACCGTGACGTGCGCGCCAACAAACAGCGCGCCCGCGGCGCTCATTCTGGAAGCATCCACGTCCCCTCGGGCCAGAAGGCGTGGAAAGCAAAGGCGAACATCACGTCATGCGGCACATCGCGGCCCTGGGCATCGCGCACACGGATGGACCCCACATCCCGCCCTTGAGAGATGCGCCCTGTGTCGAGGGCCGAGGCCTGACCGGGTGCCCAGCTCAGGGTCACACCCGCCTCGGTGATCATGGTGTTGGAGGCAAAGCGGGTCAGCGGCCAGGCGCGATCACCAACACGCACAACGCGTTCCAGCGCAGGGATACCATGCGGCGGAAGCTCGCCACTATAAAGGAACGGGCGGTGCGAGCTGTCGTAGCCGCGATACGGATTGCGCCCGTAGTCGCGGTTGAAGGCAGGTTCGTCCATGACCAGGCCATCCGGGTTGCGCGCCCGAAATTCGTCCCAGCTTTCCATCCAGGTCGGCACTTGCCGCAGCTCGGCCCCGGTCAGTGCCCCCACGATCCCGGTGCCCATTGCCTGCTGCCACCAGCTTTGGGTTTCGCGGTCGTACATGATCATGTCCGAGTTGCGCAGTTTGCCCGACACGCCAAATGACAGGACCTGCCCCGCAACACGCCGGTCAAAGGTGATGCCCGAATTGCACAAAGGGCAGAACGTGACCGCCACGGGAATGCCCCCGACGGTGTCGTTCACGATCTCATGCCAGGTCAGATAGCGGATCGGATAGGCGCGCGGCGCGGCATCGCCAATCTCGACGGTGATCACCGGTTCGGTCCCTTCGATGCGTATTTCGTCCGCCGCCGGCACGAAACGGGGCGCATCAAGCGCCGGGATGCCATCCTTGGGCGGGCCGCCCGACAGGATCTCGACCCAATTGTCGACGCTGGTGCGGGTGAAATCGGTTTGCGGCCATTCGTGTTTCCAGAAATTCGGATCGGTCGCCGCGGGTCCGGCCAAAAGGGCGGCGCCCAGTGCCAGCATTGCCAATGTCTTGCGCATGCGCAGGTCCTCCGTTTTGGGCCTGCCGCATCATGTCAGCAAAAAGGGGCCCCGCGCGAGGCCCCTTCCCGGACTTGTGATCGCGCGTCAG
>JAHDCH010000091.1:0-4881 GCA_020629995.1 Pseudaestuariivita sp.
CCACGTCCGAAAACATGGCAAGCCCCATCAGGATCACCATGATCAGGGCCATCATGCCAAAGGCTTCGGGAAAGAGGATGCGCGTCAGCAAAAGGTTCGACGCCAGACGGATCGCCTGGCTCGCGCCAAACCCCATGACGGTCAGCCCCGCACTGCGAAAGATGCGCGCGCTGAGCGAGCTGCTGCGCAAGGTCTGTGTCAGGCTCATCTGCCGCGGCTCCATTCTGTGCTGGTGCTTTGCGCGCTTTTGCGGCGCACGGCAAGGGCCACGGCGGCATAGACCGCGAACCCGGCGGGCGCGCGCAGGATCGCACGGATCAACCCGCCCGCTGTCCAGCCCGGTTTGTCGTCATTGGCGAAAAGGTGCGGGCAAAGCGCCTTGAGCTGCGTGACGCCGGCATCCTGCCTGCGGCGCACCTTGACCAGCGCGGACCAGCCTTCAACCAGTGGCCAGCTGTAAGCGGCGGCTGCCATCTTGCGCTGGTCCGGCGCAAAGCTGAGCCGGGCAAAGGTATCGTCCGAGATGATGTCGGGCCAGTCGCCCCATTGCGCGCGCCCCGCGCCGTTCATTGCAAACAGGCCGCAGCCTGGAACGCCGTGCGTCATGAACGGCACCTGTCGGTAAAAGCGAGCATAAGCGCGGGTGACAGCGCTGCGGGCCTTTGGGATTGTGACCTGCCCGCTTGCGTAACGTGGATCGCCGCCTTCTAGCAGCTGCGCGATTTGCGCCAGCAGCGGTGGAGACACGATGACGTCTGCATCAAGATAGGCGCGCGCCGTGTGGCTTGCCGCCGCATCCCCGGCATTCAGAGCGCCCAATTTGCCGCCTTGGTCCCGTTCGATCACGTGCAGCGCATGGCCGCGATCCTCGAACACCGCCGCGCTGGCGCGTGCCTGCGCCGCCGTGTCATCGGTGCAGCCATTCGCCACAACGATCACCTCAAGCCCCGTAACCCCAACGGACGCACCGACTGCATCAAGGCAATCGGCAATCATCCGCCCTTCGTTGTGGGCGGGGACAATCACGGTCAGCCCGGTTTCAGGCGCTTTTTCGGCGGTGTACGGCACGTTCAAGCGCTCCAAGGTCACAGCGGGGCGACTATACACGCAACTGTGGCCAAAGGATGATGGGAAACGCGATTTTTCCACTGACGTGGCCACGTTTCTGGGGCACAAGACGGGGTATGCATATCGGCATCCTCATCCCCCAGTTTCCGGGACAGACACATATCTTTTTCTGGCGCGAGATTCAGGCGCTGGAAAAAATGGGCGTGCAGGTGACCATTCTGTCCACGCGCAAACCGCCCGCGGGCATCGTTGCGCATGACTGGTCGCGCGAGGCGATGGAGCGCACAATTTATCTGGGCGAGCTGTCTCCGGCTGATGCGGTGTTCGGGCTGCCCGCGCTGTTCTGGCCGGCGCTGTGGCGCGACGCGCTGCGCGCAGGGCCAAACGCGGTAAAGGACGTTCTGATCGCCGCGCCGGCGGCGCGCAAGCTGGCGCGCGTGTGTGCCGAGCGGGGCATTGACCATCTGCACGCGCATTCGTGTGGCCGGTCGGCGCTGGTTACCGCCATGGCGCGCCGCTTGGGTGCACCCGGCTACGGCGTGACACTGCACGGGTTCCTCGAAGGCTATGGCCCTTTGCAGCGTCTCAAATGGGGCAATGCAGCCTATTCGACGATCATCATCGATGCGCTGCTTGACGAAGTGCGGGCGGCGCTGGGCGACGCGGTGCCCGAACGCACCGTGATCCGTCCCATGGGCGTGGATACCGAGGTCCTCAAGCGCGAGGCGCCCTATGTCCCTCGCGGCCCGGACGAGCCGATCCGCCTGTTCTGCTGCGGGCGGCTGAACCCTGTCAAAGGCTATGTCGACCTGATGCAGGCCTGCCGTCTGCTGATCGATCGCGGGGTCGACATCCGGCTTGATATCGCGGGCGAAGACGATGTCGGCGGAACCGGTTATCGCAAGGTGCTGGAAGCCGAGCTTTCGCGGTTGAACCTTGGGGCGCATGTCCGCTTTCTGGGTGCGGTCGACGCCGCCGAGGTCAAAACGCGGCTGAGCGACGCGCATCTGTTCGTGCTGGCCAGCGTCGCCGAACCGCTGGGCGTTGCCTATATGGAGGCGATGTCTTGCGAAGTGCCGACCATTGGCACCAATGCGGGCGGCGTGCCCACGTTGATCCGTGACGGGATTGACGGTGTTCTGGTGCCGCCCCAGGACCCCAAGGCGCTGGCCGATGCGATCGAAAGGCTTGCTGCCGATCCCGAGCAATGCCTCGCGCTCAGCCGGGCGGGCCGCGCGCGTATCGTGGAAGGCTACCGCGCCGAAATGGGCGCCGAGACGATCCGTGACCTGACCCAAGAGGTGCTGGCCGGCTAGAACAGATCGGCCAGCGGCACACCGCCTTGCGCGTCATCTTCGAACTCGATCAATTCGATCGCGCGCAGGTACAACGTGCCCATGGGCCCCCGAGCGGTGGCGCGCCCTTCGCCGTTCGGCGCAAAGGAGTACATGTCTTTCGTTCCGGGCAGGCGCAAGGTGTCGCGCCCCGCTCCGCCATCCACCACATCGCCGCGTCCATGGCTGATCAGCACATCATTGCCCGCACCCGCGATCAGGACGTCCTCTTCGATCGTGCCTTCGATCACGTCCGGGCCAGAGGTGCCGATCCGGGTGACCCCGTTCAGGAACACGCCGGGCGCGCGCAGCTCGAACGAAGGTGTGGCCGTCTGGTTGTAGCGCTGCAGCGAGGCAAGCCGCGGATTGTCGTCGCCCAGATACCGCTGAGCGCCCCAGCTGCCCCATTTGGTCGGCGTTGCCACGTCGACAAAGGCGTTGAACAGGGTGCCGCTCGCATCGATCCACCCGGCCAGCAGCGTGTCATACAGGCGCGCCATCTCGGGTGTGTAGTTGAAGGCGGTGAAAAATTCGGTGACCGTATCGTCATTCACTCGGCCACCATGGGCGGTGACATGCGTGCCGCCTTCGTACATCACCAGCGACAGTCCCGCCTTTTCGGCGGCGCGGGCGTGGTAGGGCCAGATTTCGGTGATCAGGCTGCGCAGCGGGCCGTCGCGCAAGGCCTTGGCAGCGGGGGCAAAAGCCCGGTCATAGGCACGCGTCTTGACGTATTCGCGCAAGGCCACGCGGCGTTTGCCTTGCGCTTCGCCTTCGGCGGTGGCGGCGGCGACACTGTCTTCGATCCAGCTGTCGAGCGTGGGGGCGAAGGCGTCTGTCCCGAATTCGAAGCCGAAATATCCGGTCACCGCGTAGGCATGAGCATAGGCCGAAGGCGGTTTGTTGTCCGAGCTTTCGGCTTGCCACAGCGGGGCGTTCATCTGCGCCTGTTCCAGCCCCTGCCACCCGGTATGCACCGCCATAACGATGCGCACGCGATCCTCGAACGTGTCGCCATAGGCGGCTTGCCAGATCTGTGACATCTCGGCAGTGCGCGCCCCTGCAAACTGGATCCACGCATCGTCGGGCAGGCCCGCGCCCCACCGCGCCTCGGCCGCGGTGCGGGCCCATTGGGTCTGGGCAAAGGCAAAATTCCACAGTTCGTTGGAATATTCGACATAAGCGTGCAGCCGGGGGTCCAGTGTGTCGCGGACCTGCATCGCAAATTCGGCCATGTATCTGTCGGTGGCCATATGCGGCAGGGTGAACCACGGATCGGCGCCAATGCGGTTGGCGAGCCGGATCATCACCTCAAGGGGGACGCCGCGCCAACCCCAGGAAAAATCAGCCTCGCGGGGGCGGTCTTCCCAGGTTTCGACGGGTGACGCGTTGGTGAACATCCAGTCCATGAACCGCACCGACCGCAGGTCCTCGACCGCCGCCAGCCAGTCGGGGTTGAACAGGGCCCCGGCCTCGTGCAGCGCGATCCGGTCTTCGCGCACAACCGAGATGTCGCGGATCGGGTCGTTCGGGTCAATTTCGCTGATCGCAATGCCAACCAAGCCTTCACCCGGGCGATACTGAAAGGTGATGCGTCCAGGTTCGTACCGCGGCCGTTTGGCCCGCGCGGTGACCTCGATCTTGCCCTGGCCGCGGTATTGCAGAACATACGTTCCTTCCAGCGCGGTTGCCTCTTCGGGCATGTCGGTCAGGATGAAGGTCTCGAGCCGTGTTGCACCCTCTGGCAGGCGCAGGGGCCATCCGTCGGCGGTCAGCGCGCCTTCGGCGACCAGCTGTTCGAAGGAAAAAGCGCCCCAGCTGTCGGCACTATGTCCGATCCAGGGGCGCGCGGTTTTCATCAGGTCCAGAAATGGCTGCTGTGCGGTCCAGTCCGTGACGCCGTTGAGGCCCATCGCCAGTGCGGGATCGGCCAGACCGGTGCCGTCCGGCCCGGCCAAAGGCAGATCAACGCGCAAGGGCTCGGGGCGCAAAGCCGGTTGCGGCGCCGCCTGTGCCTCTGGCCTATCGGCCGGCGCGGCAGCCTGGGGCGCGGGCGCCGCAGGGGCTGGCGTTGGCGCGGTGCCCGGTGCTTCAATGGCTTCTGCAGGCCGGGTGCTTGCGTCCGGGCGCAGAACCGCCTTTTGCGTCGCGAGGATATCCAGCGCAGCCGGCCAGTTGGCGCGCACAATCGGATGAACGGTTGCGGGCAGAGCATAGTCGCCGGGCGGCGGCGCGCCGTACAGCGCGGCATAGGTCACTGCCGCCGCGAGCGCGTAGAGCGTTGGCGTTCCGTGCGGCGCGTCATCTTCGTAAAGGTCCGTTGCCGGAATTGCGTTGAACGGCGGCGTCGACAGCAGACGCGACAAGAGCTGCCCGACCGGGATCAGCGCGATATCCGCGTCGGGCCGCGCGGCGCGCAAATCGGCGACATACCCAAGATACCATTCGTGATCGATGCCCTGCGCCACGCGGTGGTACT
>JAHDCH010000091.1:4981-9093 GCA_020629995.1 Pseudaestuariivita sp.
GCGACATACCCAAGATACCATTCGTGATCGATGCCCTGCGCCACGCGGTGGTACTGCAACAGGCCGGAGGCCGAGGGCGGGAACCCCTGGGTCACATTGGCCATTTCGGGCCAACCGCCATAGATCAAGACCTGCGCATCAGGTGCGTTTGCGGCAAGCCAGTCGATGATCTTGAGCGTTTCGCCCAGCGGGCTTTGACCGCTGCCATCGGCATAGGCGCTGTCCGGTGGCACGTCCTGTATGAAATTCGCGGGCGTGATGAGGACCGCGTCAAACCCGGCCGCGCCAAAGCTTTGGCGCCCGCGTGCCCAGGCGCGCGACACGCCATCAAAGCCCCAGGCGGCAGACGGGGGAAGATCGGCAGCAAAATTGCGTAGAAAGCCAAACTGCCCGTCAAGACCAAGGTTGCGCCCCGCCGCTTTGGCATAGCGTGCCAGCCAGACCGGCACGGCGGTTTCAGGCGAAGGGCTCACATGTGTGACCAGGCTGTTCCCGAAGATGTATGTGTTGACGCCGTCGCGCTGCTGAGCAGCGGCAGGAACAACGCTTAGGACCAGCGCAAGAAGGGCAAACAGGGCATGGCGGATCCGCGTCGCCTTGAGCTTTTCTGGCATGATGCCCCCTGTGTGCCGAACCGTTACGCGCCAATTCACGAAAGTATGGCGCGAAATGCGCGGCAGTAAAGCGCGGGCTGGCAATCGGCTAAAGCGTTTGCGAAGGATCGCCGGGTCGGTCTGTCACGCGCGCCGCCTCTCGCAGAGAGGACCACAAGATTTGGAACAAGGGCACGCTGGCGTAAGACACTTGCGCCGAAAGAATCTGGCGGCCGCCCGTTGGCTGCAGTGTATCGGCAAGCGCGTCATGCTCGACAATGACAAAGAGCCCGGCCTTTGGTTCGCCGGCGTCGACAGGCGCGATGCGCGCAATGTGGGCTGTCACGATCTGCGGCTCGGTTCCGGAATCTCCGGCAAGATGGAGTTCGACCGGGGTGCCACGCTTCGGCGCATCGGCAATATCGATGGGCAGATGCGCGCGCAGCTCTGGTCCAGCGTCGGCGGTTGGTGTGACCATCGCAAACGTGACCGGCGCCTGCGAGACCTGCCCGACAGGGACGCTGCGCACACGGGTCACCAGGCCGTCGGCCGGGGCCGTGATGCGCGGTTTGGCTCGCAGGCTGTCGAGCTGGGCCAAAAACGTCTCGTCCTCGCCAATGCGCGTTGTCAGGTCGTCGATGCGATCCGTTCGGGCGGCGATGACCGCTGTCTCAAGCCGGGCGCGTTGCGCTGTCTGAAGGGCGATCAACGTTTCGGTGCGGTTGCGGTCAAGCGTCAGATCGAGTGCGGCGCTGGCCCGTTGATCGGGCCTGAGCGAAGCCGTTTCCCGGAACGTCAGAGCCAATTTTGCATCCAGCGTCTTGAGCCGCGCGCGAAGCGATTCGAGGGCGTCGGACAAGGATGTGGCCTCGTTTTCCTGCCCTTCGGTCAACGTTTGGCACCGCAGCGCAGCCGCATCCAGTTGCGCGCGCGTTTCTGCGTCGATACCCGCGCCGTTCGGCCCAAGGTCAAGCGGCGCCGGGAGATCGTCGATCAGACATCGACGTTCGTAGCGCGCGGCTAGAACGCGGCGGCGAACATGATCGGCGTGTGCGGCCAGTGCGGCATCATCCAGCGCGACCAGCGTTTGGCCGGCGGTCACGGTGTCACCTTCGCGCACCAGAACGGTCCCAAAGGGAATGCCGGCGGGAAAATCCAGAGGCTCCGGCTCGGACGTGGGCACATGCCAGCCGAGCGACAGAGGTTCCGCCCGTTCGAGCCGTATCTCGGCAAGAGACACAGTTGCCAGAGTCCAGAAGATAAGCCCGAGACACATCCCAAGGCTCAACCACATCACCGCTACAGGGGCGATGCCCGAGGACCTGCGCCTGTAGCGCGCGTCAGTTGGTGCGCTGAGCATCGCCGGGTGCCTGCTGGGTTTGCGACTTGCGCGGATCGTAAGTGCCGATCTTGGCGATGACCGCGCGTTTCTCGCCGTCCATCACAGCCTCGATCGAGACGGATTTGCTGATGACAAGGGCCAGCGGCGACAGACGCGCGCCGTCCTGCTGGCGCTCAGCCTCTTCGCGCGCCCGCTCAAGCTGGGCCGTGGTCACGGGGCCGTCATCATCGAGCATGCGCAGAATGCAATGGCCTTCGAAATGCTTGAATTCAAAGGTTATGGAATGGCCGGCGATGGTGGATGCGCTTTGACAGGAAAAGGCAAGAAGCTCCGATGCGATCAGCGCGGTCTTGCGGCGGTTTGCCTCGTCGCCATCACGTTTGAAGTGCGACCTGATCCAGCGATCAAGATTGTCCTCACTGTCGAGGCTGCGGGCCGCCACCATACGCGCCCATCCAGAGGACATCCGGCCACGAATTTCTTCGGCGTCGCCGGCTTCGATCACGCGGCCGCCTTGCAGCACAAGAAGCTGATCGCAGCATTCGAGGATCGAGCGGTCCTCGGTGATCAGGATAAAGCTGCGGCCAAGGCGTTTCTCCTGCATCATGCGCGCGGTCAATGCGCGGATCAGCTTGTCAGAGGCGGCATCTTCGGGGCGGTCCATCAGGTAGAGGCCAGGGTTCAAAAGGAAGGCACGGGCAATGGCAAGAGCCTTGCGTTGCGAGCCGGGCAGAGTCTGCGCGTTGGGCGTGGCACAAATCTGATCGACCGTGTCTGTTGCAAACACGATTTGTTCCAGGATGCGTTTGCCTCGGTTCAGCGCGCCGTCATCACGGAAACAGGCCAGATTTTCGGCCCCGGATGCGGGCAACAGAACGGGCACCTCGGGCAGGTAGACACAAGGGACGGACTCATGGTGAAGATCACGCTCCCACAGGTCAGCGTCGTTCAGTGTGGCATGGCCGCGCACGCGCAGGCCAGCCAGTCCGTGTGGATCGGCAAGCGCCGAAAGCAGCATGGTTTTTCCTGCGCCGGCCTCGCCCCTGACACCGATGATTGTGCCGGGCGGCACCTCAAGATGGATGTCCGACAAAAGGCGTCTGCCCTGAGCGTTTTCAACCGTCAGTCCGCGCACCAGCAGGCCCGCGCGCGGCTCGGCGCTTTCATCTTCGGGCAAAGGCAGGTGCTGCACCATATCTGCCACACGTGAGGTGCGCATGGAGCGGCGAATCCGAAGTTCGGCGTAGGTGCAGATTGCACCGACCGCCCAAAGAGTGATCAGCGCCGCGCCAGTGATCGCAGGCAGGCTGATGATCTCGCGCGCGGCAAGCCAGCTGCCAGCCGAAACCACAATCAGCAGCGAAAGCCAGACAGCCGCGCGTTTGATTGACGGCCACAGCGCAAAGCCGCGTTCATCTTCTGAGGTGGAGGCAAGGGCATGGCCGTAGGTATCGCGCCCTGACAGCACGCCGACCGATTCGTCGGGTCGGAAATCCCAAAGCGGTTCGCGCTGGGCAAAGGCACGCAGAGCAACAAGCCCCAACCAGCCGAATGCCGCGCCCACGGCAATTCCCGCACCCAAAAGAGGGTGCACCAACGCCAGAACCACAAGGGCCAGAACACCGATTGCTGCCCGCGCCGCCGCCTCGTGCGCCAATCGGGCATCGCGATAGCCATTCAGCGCACGGGTATGCGCAAAATCGAGTATCAGCGCGCCAAGCACCGGAACAACGCCCGCCATACCCAGCAAAGTGGCCAGCATCAGCTGCCCCTGCTGTCCAACAAGGTCATGCAGGAACGTCGCAAAGACAGCCACTGACAAAAGACTGAGGCTGGCAGTCGCCGCGAAGACATAGCTGAGCCCGCGCGTCCATGCGGGTACGCCCCGGTCCGACATCAGGATGTCCGCGCCAACCTCGGGCGCAGCTGCAACGCCCGGTTTGGCCTTTGGCCGGGACCTGCGAGCTTTGAATATGTTGCGCACTCTGTTCATAGGCAGCGCCCCCCTGCGGTGATGCGCCATGCCTATCCAAAGGGAATTAACAAACGATTTTCACAAACAAATTCCCATCTGTCCGGGCTTTTCGAAATTTTAACCGCACCATGGGTAGAAGCGAGACAACACGGGTGATCTGGGGTTGTTCGCATGACGCAGAAAAGATCGAAGAAACGCAAAT
>JAHDCH010000092.1 GCA_020629995.1 Pseudaestuariivita sp.
ATCTCGGGCCATGTGGCTGACCCGTCGATGGCTTTGTACAACGCGTCCAAAGCCTTTGTGCACGGGCTGACCCGGTCGATCGCCGTCGACCATGGCCCGCACATCCGCTGCAACGCGATCTGCCCCGGCTGGATCGAGACGGGGATGCTCGAGGCGGGCTTTGCGCTTGCCTCCGACCCGGCGCGCGCGCGCGAAGACGCGCTGCGCCGCCACGCCACCCGCCGCTTTGGCACGCCGCAGGATATCGCGGCGATGGCTGTCTGGCTCGCCTCTGACGCCGCCTCATTCGCGACCGGCCAGATGTTCACCGTGGATGGCGGGATGACCGCCGCCTCGCCTCTCAACCCCGGAGTGTTCTGAGACATGGATTTTGCGCATACTGCCTCACTTGGCGCGGGCGTCATCGGCGCCAGCTGGACCGCTCTTTTCCTGGCCTCGGGCCGCTCGGTCGCCGTGTATGACCCCGCCCCGGGGGCCGCGGACCGCCTGCGCGCCTATATCGACACCGCCTGGCCCACGCTCGACGCGCTGGGGATGGCCGGAAACGGCACACCGGACGCCGTCACCTTTTGCGCCGATCCCGCAGCCGCCGTCGACGGCGCGGCGTTTGTGCAGGAAAGCGTGCCCGAACGGCTTGAGATCAAGTCAGAGCTTTATGCCCGGATCGAACCCGCTCTGGCTCCGGGTGCCATCGTGTCGACATCCGCCTCGGGTCTGATGCTGAGCGAATTGCAGACCGCATGGCGCGACCCCGCGCCGCTGATCCTGGGCCATCCGTTCAACCCTCCGCACCTGATCCCGCTGGTCGAGGTGATGGGCAACGACCGCACCGCGCCAGACGCCGTGGACCGGGCCGAGGCGTTCTACAAATCCGTGGGCAAGGTCACGATCCGCGTGCGCCGCGAAGTGCCGGGGCATGTGGCCAACCGCCTTCAGGCGGCTTTGTGGCGCGAGGCGATCTCGTTGGTCAGCGAAGGCGTCGCCTCGGTCGAGGATGTGGACAAGGCGATCTGGGCCGGCCCCGGCTTGCGGTGGGCGGCGATGGGGCCGAACACTTTGTTCAGCCTTGCTGCCGGGCCTGACGGGCTGGCGGCCTATATCGACCATTTCAAGGACAGCTTTCACCGCTGGTGGGACGATCTGGGCGATCCGCGGTTCACGCCCGAGGTCATCGCCGCGCTGACCGAAGGTGTGTCCGAGGCGACCCAAGGGCGCAGCGTGGCCGAGGTCGCCGCCGACCGCGACGCGTTGATCATCGCGATGCAGCTGGCGACACGCGACCTGCGTTAGGCCGGGCCTACCCGCGCCCGGCGCCCGGATGCATTGGCCAGGCCCGAAACTCGAACGGCACCCGCCCTTCGGTTCGATCCTTGATCGGGGGCAGGCCAAACCGCGCGTGATAGGCACGGGCGAAATGCACCTGGCTTGAAAACCCCGCCGCCACCGCGATTTCGGACAGACGCAGGTCCGTCTGGGTGACCAGCCCGCGCGCCCGGTCCAGCCGGATATCGCGGTAGTATTGCACAGGCGATTTGCGCACATGTTCGCGAAACAGCCGGCCCAGCTGGCGCTGCGACACGCCCACGGCGGCACAGACTTGCGGCACGGTCAGCGGCGCTTCGAGGTGCGCTTCCATCACGTCAATGGCCCGGCGCACCGCGCGCGGCGCAGTTGGGCCAAAAGGTTCGGCCCGCGCCGGGTTCTGCGTTGTTTCGGGCCCGCGCATGGTGTGGTGAAAGACATAGCGCGCCACCCGGTTGGCCAGGCCTGCGCCCTGCGCGTCGCGGACCAGCTCGAGCGCAAGATCGGTGCAAGCGGTCCCGCCCGCGCAGGTAAGGCGCGCGCCATCCACCTCGTAGAGCGCTTCGGTCACCTGCGTGTCCGGATACAGCTCGGCCAGCGCATCGATATGTTCGTAATGCACGGTGGCGCGGCGCCCTTTCAGCAGCCCGGCCCCCGCCAGGACAAAGGCGCCGGTATCCAAACCGATCATGCGCGCGCCGCCCCGGGCCCAGGCGGACAAAAGGTCGGACATGTCCCGCCCCTGCACCGCCTCGGGCGTCCAGCTGGACGACACAACACCAAACTGCGGCGCCGTGCGCGTGGCGCGCGCCGTCTCCACCGTCATGCCATTGCTCGCCGCAACCGGCCCTCCGCCCAGCGACGCAAAGCTCCAGCTGTAAAGCGCCTTGCCCGAAAGGTAGTTCGCCACGCGGAACGGGTCGATGAACGCGGTTGTCGCAGCGAGGTTGAAATACGGCGTGACCAGCACGGATATCCGTACCGGCGCGGTCATTGCGCCACCTCTGCGCGCAGCCATTGTCCCAGCGCCTGCGCCTCGGGCATGGGGCTGCGCAGCGCCATGAAATAGCCTTCGGGCGCCGGAATTGGTGCGGGGCCCAGCTGGTTCAGCCGGCCGCCGCGCAGCGGGCCCGCGGCCACCAGCGCGCTGACCAAAGCAATCCCGGTCCCCGCCACGGCCAGATCCACCGCCGCCCCGTAGCTGTCCACGTAGACTTGCGGCGCGGCTGTCACCTCGATACCGGTCTGCGCCGCCCAGTCGCGCCATGTGGCCGAGGTGCCGACGGCTTCGATCAGCGGCAGGCGGGTCAGATCGTCCGGGTCGCCCGTCCGCGACACGGCGATCAACCCGTCCGGCCCCAGTCGTTCGGCCCCCTGCCCGACCTGCGCGTCGGACCCAAAGCGGATTTCCACATCCGCCGGGCGCATCCGGAATTCATCAGGCCAGATCGCACTGACAAGGCGCACGCGCACGCCGGGATGCGCATTCAGAAACGCGCCCAGCCGGGGCTGGATCACCCATTGCGCGATGCTGACCGACGCCGCCACCGTCACCAGCCCCGCCCCTGCTGTCCCGCTTTCGAAACCGGCGGTCGCCCGGGCCAGCCCCTGCAGCGCCTGTTCCACCTGCGGCAGCAGCTTGCGCCCGTCATCCGTCAGCGTCAGCCCGCGCGGGTTGCGTGCGAAAAGGTCCACGCCCAACCGAGTCTCAAGCGCGCGCACCTGTTGCGAAATCGCCGGCTGTGTCAGCCCGACCTCGGCCGCGGCGGCGGTGAAACTGAGGTGCCGCGCGGCCGCTTCAAAGCTGCGAAACCACGGCAAGGGAGGCAGCGCGCGGGCCATATCATAACCTTGTCATAAGTAATGCTAATACCTTTGCCTGCAAATCGCTTGTTTGTAAATCATCCGCCCTTTGGGACAGGCTGGCGCAGCACAGACGAGGCCCGCATGACCCCCGAAATCCGCAAGCTTGTCACCTATGACGAAGAGACCCTGATCGAAGGCTTCCGCCCGGCACCGCGCCCCTGGCGCATGATGGCCGTGGCCGCCGTGGTCACCAACCCCTGGGCGGGCCGCTATGTCGACGATCTTGGTCCCGAAATCCGCGCCTTTGGCCCGGTGCTGGGCCAGATTCTGACCGAACGGATGATCGCGCTGGCAGGCGGCGGCGAGAAGATCGAAGCCTATGGCAAGGCGGCCATCGTCGGCCTCGATGGCGAGGTCGAGCACGCCTCGGGCCTGATCCACACCCTGCGGTTCGGCAATTTCTACCGCGAGGCGGTGAGCGCCAAGTCCTACCTGTCGTTCACCAATATCCGCGGACCTGCCGGCGTGCAGATGCAAATCCCCCTGATGGACAAGAACGACGCAGGGCGCCGCTCGCATTACCTGACCGTTCAGTTCGCCATCGCGGACGCGCCCCGCGCGGACGAGATTGTCGTGGCTCTGGGCGGCGCGACCACGGGACGTCCGCACCACCGGATCGGCGACCGCTATCAGGATCTCAAGGATCTGGGCCATGACGTGGACAACCCGGCCGCGGTCTGATCTGGGACCGCTCCGCGCAATCCGCGCGGGGGACGGCCCGCCGCTGGTGCTGCTGCACGGCGTCGGCCTCAGGGCCGAGGCCTGGGGCGCGCAGATCGACGCATTTGCCCAGACGCATCAGGTCATCGCGCCCGACATGCCGGGCCATGGCGACAGCCCGCGCCTGATCCTGACACCAAAGCTGGATGCCTATGTCGACGCTCTGGCGACCGCATTGCCGGGCGGGTGCCGCATCGCGGGGCATTCCATGGGCGCAATGATCGCCCTGAGGCTGGCCGAGCGCCATCCCGACAAGGTCACGGGCGTGGCGGCGATCTGCGCCATCTACCGCCGCAGCGCCCAGGCGGCCAAGGCGGTGCAGGCGCGGGCCGCCGCGCTTGACGCCACCACTGCACCCGACCCGTCCGCCACGCTGGCCCGCTGGTTCCCGGACCTTGATGCGCCCGAGGCCCAGGCCTGCGCAGGCTGGCTGACAGGCGGCGACCCGGCCGGATACAAGGCGGCCTACACCGTCTTTGCCCACGAAAATGGCCCGTCTGACGCGGCCCTTGCGGCGCTTGCGGTCCCTGCGCTGTTTCTGACCGGCGCGGATGATCCCAACTCGACCCCAGAGATGAGCCGCGCCATGGCGGCCCTTGCCCCGCAGGGCACAGCTTCAGCCGTATCCGATGCGGCGCACATGCTGCCCATGACCCACCCCGATGCGACCAACGCCGCCCTGCGCCGCTGGCTCGCCCTTTGCACAGGAGCCTGAGCGATGGAGTTTTCCCTTTTTGCACATATGGAACGGCTCACCCCCGAAACGCCCCAGGACAGGCTGTACGAAGAGTTCCTGTCTCTCTGCACTCTGGCTGACGAAGGCGGGATGCGCGCAATCTGGACGGGCGAGCATCACGGGATGGATTTCACCATCGCGCCCAACCCGTTCCTGTCGATTGTCGATCTGGCGCATCACACCAAGAACGTGCGCCTTGGCACCGGCACGGTCATCACACCGTTCTGGCACCCGATCAAGCTGGCCGGTGAGGCGGCGGCGACCGACATGATGACCGGAGGGCGGCTCGAGCTGGGGCTGGCGCGGGGGGCCTATTCCTATGAATACGAACGGCTCGTGCCCGGGATGGACGCGATGGAGGCCGGCCTGCGCATGCGCGAAACCGCCCCCTTGCTGCGACCACTCTGGCACGGCGATTGCGCGCACAATGGAGAGTTCTTCAGCTTTCCCGCCACCACCGCCGCGCCCCGCCCGGCGCAGGATGGCGGCCCGCCCATCTGGATCGCCGCGCGGGACCCGAACAGCCACGCCTTTGCCGTCACATCCGGCTTCAACGTGCAGGTCACGCCGCTGTGGCAGGGCATGGACGAGATCGAGACCTTGATGGGCCGGTTCAACACCGCCGTCGCCGATGCGGGTGTGAAACGCCCCAAAGTCATGTTGCTCCACCATACCTACGTGGCCGCAGACGAAGACGACGCTGCCCAGGCCGCCGAGGAATTGAACCGCTTCTACAACTACTTCGGTGCGTGGTTCATGAACAAACGCCCGGTGAGCCAAGGCCAGATCGCGCCTTTGTCAGACGACGAGATCGCCGCGCACCCCTTCATGTCGCCCGCCACCATGGCGCGGGACCTGACCATCGGCACCGCGCCGCAGGTGATCGAACGGATCAAGCGCTACCGCGATCTGGGGTTTGACGAATTCTCGGTCTGGATGGACAGTGGGATGAGCACCGCCCGCAAGCGCGCATCGCTGCAGCGTTTTCTTGATGACGTGATGCCCGCCTTTGCCTGAGAGGACCGCGCGATGACCGACATGCCCCACTTTCCCTTGTACATCGACGGCGCATTCTGCGAAGGCTCTGCCCCCGCGATGACCACGCGCAACCCCGCCACCGGGCAGGCTTGGGCCACATTTGCCGCCACCACGCCTGCCGATGTGGACCGCGCCGTGGCCGCCGCTGCCCGCGCGCTGAACGATCGCGCGTGGCGCGACATGACCCAAACCGCGCGCGGCAAGCTGATCTCGCGCCTCGCCGACCTGATCGCGCGCGATGCCCGGAAGCTGGGCGAGATCGAGACGACCGACAGCGGCAAGCTGCTTGCCGAAACCGCCAGCCAGACAGGCTATGTCGCCGATTATTACCGCTACTATGCAGGCCTTGCCGACAAGATCGAAGGCGCCGTCCTGCCCATCGACAAGCCGGACATGCACGTCTTTACCAAGCTCCTGCCCATCGGCGTTGTGGCCGCCGTTGTGCCCTGGAACGCGCAGATGTTCCTGTCGGCGACCAAGCTGGGCCCGGCGCTGGCCGCAGGCTGCACCGTGGTGCTCAAGGCTTCCGAAGTCGCCCCCGCGCCCATGCTCGCCTTTGCCCGGCTGATCGACGAGGCGGGCTTCCCCCCCGGCGTCGTGTCGATCATCACCGGCGACGCTGCGGGTTGTGCGATCCCGCTCACCTCGCACCCGTCCGTGGACCGCATCGCCTTTACCGGCGGCCCAGAGACGGCGCGCCACGTTGTGCGCAATTCAGCCGAGAATTTTGCCGTGACCACTTTGGAACTGGGCGGCAAGTCTCCGATCCTCGTGTTCGACGATGCCGATCTCGATGGCGCGGCCAACGGGCTGGTTGCGGGCAATTTCGGCGCTTCGGGCCAATCCTGCGTGGCAGGCTCCCGCGCTCTGGTCCACCGCCCCGTGGTTGACCAGATCATCGAACGGGTGTCACGGATCGCGGACGGGATCGTGGTTGGCGACCCGCTCGAGGCCGCCACCCATGTCGGCCCGCTCTGTACCGCGGCCCAGATTGATACGATCCGGGAAACCCTTGCTGCCAGCACCGCCCAGGGCGCTCAAATCGTCTTTGGCGGCACCCCGGCGGACCGCCCCGGCAATTTCATGACACCCACGCTGGTGCTCTGCGCCAGCCCCGAGACCGAGACGCTGAAAACCGAGATGTTCGGCCCCGTCATGTCGATCCTGCCCTTCGACACCGAAGACGAAGCGATCGCGCTCGCCAATGACAGCAACTTTGGCCTTGGGTCGGGCCTCTTCACTCAGAACCTCGCCCGCGCGCACCGCGTGTCGGACCGCCTGCGCGCCGGGATCACCTGGGTGAACACCTACCGTGCGATTTCCCCCATTGCGCCCTTCGGCGGCTTCAACCAATCGGGATATGGTCGCGAAGCGGGGATGGACGCGATCCTCGACTACACCCGCACGCGCACCACCTGGATCAACACGTCCTCGGCCCCAATGGCCAACCCATTTGTCATGCGCTGAGCCGATTTTCTCCTCGCCCGGAAATCTGCTTGTTTCCCCCTTCGCTTGCGGCTTATACCCGGCGGTGGAGACGTGGCCGAGTGGTCGAAGGCGCTCCCCTGCTAAGGGAGTAGGCGGGAAACCGTCTCGAGGGTTCGAATCCCTTCGTCTCCGCCATTTATCGATAAGCTCGTCGCGCAGATTGGCGAACGATCAAGAACCACCGGATCCCACCCAGCGAATTTGAACGGCGTCTGCGCGAATTTGGATGCTGCGCGGCGTCAGAAAATAGCGCATCGGACCGACTGGGTAATCCAATCAGCTGTAAATGCGTGAACATCGTGCGGACCGAGAGGACTGCACGTCTCACAACGGGACCGGCACCTCGGCGAAAAAATTGGCGGCTGGGATCCGGCCACTGGGTCTTTGGCGTTCGACGGCGTCGAGGAACGGTGAGCGGTGCCGCTCGCGCGAGCAACCAGTTTGCGCGACGTGGATTGCCCCTCCTGAGATCAGGCGCTGTGCGGCCGTGTAAGGCACTATGCCGCCGCTAGGCGTAGCTGGCCGCGGACCCGAGTGCCTTTTCAATGATTGCCGTAGGATCGCCGTTGAAAAACAGCATGTGACGGGCGGGTTTCCCGCGCGTCAAAGAAATCGACAACCCGGCGCGTGCGAGGGCTGCGCTTCGCGGCATCGCCGCGATGTCCTGGGCAAGTTGTGTGAACGCTTTGGTGCTCAATGCGGCCTGATCCCGGCCGGTCACAACCACAAACCGGCCAGACCCGTAGTAGGATATCAGGTACTTCTCCGCATCGATCCTGGCCGACAGGGCGGTTGCGACGTCGCGCAAAAGCTCGACGAGCTCAGACGCACTGAGAGCCCGGTGCAAGTCCGAAAAGCCAGACAGGTGGACCGCCACCGCATCGCATGAATAGCTTTGCTCACGCGACATCTGCAAAAGGAAATTCTCCATAACAGCATGTTCGACAAGACCAGGAACGTCCGGCAGGATGATCGGTGCCTCGCGGGGAAACTGGCACATCTCTTCGTATTTTGCGCTCAACGCCGCCAGTGACTGGCGGGTTTGCTGAAGTTCGGCGCGGCCGCGCAACGCGCGCTCGGCAATGCGCACCCGGTTTACCATTTCAACATGGTCAAACGGTTTGGTGATGTAGTCGTCCGCGCCGGATTGAAAGGCATCCTCGATCAACCGCTTGTCGCGCATCGCTGTGATCATGATGATCGGGGTGCTGATGTAGGTGGGCAGCTTGCGTAGCGCGCGACACGCCTCAAGACCGTCCACACCGGGCATGCGGATGTCGAGCAGGATGCATTCGAAGGGTGTGGAAGCCATCGTGATTTCGCGGAATGCCTCGGTGGCAGATGAGGCGGCGGTGATGTCGGTATAACCCGCTTGTGACAGGGTCGTCTCGATAACGCCCAACGCGACAGGGTCGTCATCCACAACAAGAAATTTCATGATAAATGCCCGTTAATCGGTTCTACTGCTTTGGGTTGAGCCTAGTAACTAAAATTGACGAAACTTTGTCCTTGGCGTTTTATTTTTCAGCGATCGCCCGGCATATACTCCCTGGCGACTGCACCCGTATAAGGCGCAAAAATCAGGGTCTGGGGGGTGACGCTTCTTGCGTACGCATCATCTTGTGAGCTAGCGTTACATGGCGGTCAGGAGGGCGAAGTGTTGCGGGTTTTTCATATCGAAGACGATTCGGACATTCAGGAGATCACAAAACTCGCCCTTGAGTTTACCGGCGAATTCGAGGTCACGCAGGCATCCAGCGGGGACGAGGCCCTGTCCCGGATGGATGCGGCACAGATCGACGTATTGCTCATTGACGTCATGATGCCCGGGATGAGCGGCGAGACGTTGCTTTCGAAAATCCGCGAACTGCCGCAGTTCAAAAACACGCCCGCGATTTTCATGACCGCACGTTCCCATGCGAGCGAGGTA
>JAHDCH010000093.1 GCA_020629995.1 Pseudaestuariivita sp.
ACCCCCACACCAGGTCCATCGCCAGCGCCACAAGGCACAGGCACAGCGTCTTGCCGAGTGTTTTGACAAAGCTGGTCGAGATGAGGCCGACGCCCAGCCCTTCGGACAGCAGCGTCACACCCAGCGTAAAGACCGCAAGGCAGGCCAGAAAGATCAGCACGGACGGATGGCGCATCACGAAAGGCACGCGCCGCATGGTCGGGTCTGTCATGGTCACACCTCCGCCGCCCGGCCCTTGAGAGCGATGATGCCCCGCGGTCGGAACTGGATGAACAGGATGATGAACAGGATCATGTAGGTCTGCGCGGCGAGCGTGTTGGAGGGGTTGAACCACTCGATCCCCTTTTGCAGGCTTCCGACCATGGCCGCGCCCAGAAGCGTGCCCCAGATGTTGCCCACGCCGCCCACGACCACGGTCATGAAGCTTTGCACGATGTAATCGGCGCCCATTTCGCTCGTGACCTTGGCGTATAGCCCGATCGCAACCCCGGCGATCCCGGCAACGCCTGACCCGAATCCAAAGGTCAGCATGTTGATCTTTTCGGGATTGATACCCATCGACGCGGCCATGCGCGGGTTCTGGGTGACAGCCCGCACCTCCAGCCCCAGCCGGGTGCGGTTCATCACGAACAGGAACAGAGCCAGGAACAGCAGCGCCAGCACAAAGATCGCGATGCGGATATAGCTGATCGATACGATGTCGTTGATCACCAGCGATCCGTCCAGCCAGCCCGGCGATGTCAGCGGGCGTGCCTGCGTGCCAAAGATGTTCTTTGCGATCTGCTGAAGCGCGATCGAAATTCCGAACGTGGCCAGCAAGGTCTCGAGAGGACGGTGGTACAGATGCCGGATCACCAGCCGCTCCATCGCCACCCCGGCCGCAAAGGTCACGGCAAAGGCGAGGGGCAGGGCGATGATGATCGACGCTGTGTATCCCGGGACAACCTGCTGGACGACATATCCGGTATAGGCGCCCATCATGATGAATTCGCCATGCGCCATGTTGATCACCCGCATCACGCCAAAGGTGATTGCCAGCCCGATGGCCGCCAGAAAGTAGATCGACGCCAGCGACAGCGCGTCGAGCCCCAGATCAGCCATCTGGTTCAGGCCGACCTTTGTTTCGATGCCCGCCAGCGCCTCTGCCGCAGCGGCGGCCACGGCGGGCGGCGCGCCCGTGTAGACATGGTAGAATGCGTATTGGTCGAGGGCCCGGTCCACATCCGCATCGGTTGCGGCCTCGGCCACGGTGCCCGCGCGCGCCAGTGCCGCATAGGCCGCATCCCGGGCAGCTTCGGTCCCAAGGCTTGCTACCGGAACGCCGGCCACAGTCCCGCCGTCGATATGCGCGATCAGGGCCGCGCGTTTGTCTGCGGGGCCAAGGCGCGGGGGCGCCAGGCCGTCCTTGACCAGCAGGTCATAGGCCGCCTCCCGTCCCAAATCGTCGCCTCCGGGCGTCAGCTGGCGCAGGGCGCTGCCGTCCTCGGGCATGGCGCTGGCCACTTCTACCCGTGTTGCGACAAGAGGGTTGAGCGCGGCGCGCACATCAAGACCCAGATCGCCGCCCACCCGGTTGATTGCGTCAATCCGGGCGGTCTCGTCTTTGTCATAGGTGATGGTCAGCAATGTCTCGAGCCGGTCCATCCGCGCGCGCAGCGCAGCGTCTGTTTCGTCTGGCGCAACCGCGCGCAACGCAGCCAGATGCGCCGGCTCTGCATCGCGTTCGATCGCCTCGAGCGCCCTTGCGCGCTGGTCCGGGTCCGGGTCGCGCAGCTGAAACTGTACCAGCGCTGCCGCGATCAGGCCGCGAATGCCGCTGTTGGGTTTGAGCTGTTTGAACCCGTCGTCCGGCGCGGTGCCCAGATCGCTGCCGTCGGCAAAGTCGAACAGGCGCAGCGTGTCGCGATCAATTTCTTCGGCGAACAGGAACAGACCGGTTTCCTTGTCCCGCCACATCTGCTTGGCGCGCCACTTGTCCAGAACGGTTTGGGCCTGCGGCAGCCCGCTGGCCGCCAGCGCGTCGATCGCCGGTCCAATCGTCTTGCGCGAGGACTTTGCAATGACCTCGCCGTGTTCTTGAAGCACTTTCTGAATTGGTGCTTCCGCGTCCGGGGATTGCGCCTGCGCGGGCAGGGCCCACAGCGTCAGGAGCGTCACCACAAGGGCAACAAGGGACCGGCATTTGTCCGACATAAAGTGTTCCGACCCATTCAGGAAATCAAAGCAAAGGGTGCGGAGGGCAGCATGGCCGCCCTCCGGTCTTGGTGCGTGCGGCAGGCGTCAGTAGTTCGACTTGATCTGCACGCAGGTCTCGGTCTCGGTGTTGTACATCCCGCAGCCCAGCTCGGCCCAGTCGGACTTCAGCACCGCCGATTCCGGCAGGAAGTCGGTCCAGGCGTCGCCCGGCACTTCGGTGGTCTGGCTGATGATGTCAAACTGGCCGTCGTCCTGGATTTCGCCGATCAGGACCGGCTTGGCCAGGTGGTGGTTCGGCAGCATGACCGCCGTGCCGCCGGTGAGGTTCGGGAATTCCTGCCCGTACATCGCCGAGCGGACCGCGTCCACGTCGGTCGTGCCGGCCTGCGTTGCCGCGTTCACCCACATGTTGAAACCGATGTAGTGCGCCTCCATCGGATCGTTGGTCACGCGCTCTTCGCCCATGCGGGCTTTCCACGCTTCAACCCAGGCCTCGTTGGCCTCGGACTCGGCCGACTGGAAATAATTCCAGGCCGCCAGGTGACCCACCAGGTTGGTGGTATCTAGACCGGCCAGCTCTTCTTCACCAACCGAGAACGCCACAACGGGGATGTCGTCGGCCGAAATTCCGGCGGCTGCCAGTTCTTTGTAAAAGCCGACGTTGGCGTCGCCATTGATGGTCGAGATCACGCCGACCTTTTTGCCATCTGCACCGAGCGCCACAACGTCGGCCACGATCTTGGACCAGTCCGAGTGGCCAAAGGGCGTGTAGTTCACAAAGATGTCGTCCGCGGCGATCCCTTTCTGCTGAAGATAGCTTTCCAGGATGTTGTTGGTCGTGCGCGGGTAGACATAGTCGGTGCCCAGCAGGGCGAACTTCTCGACTTCCAGCTCTTCAAGGAAATAGTCGGTGGCCGGGATCGCCTGCTGGTTGGGCGCGGCGCCGGTGTAAAAGACGTTCTTCGAGCTTTCCTCGCCCTCGTACTGGACCGGATAGAACAGCAGACCGTTCAGTTCTTCGATCACCGGCAGCACCGATTTGCGGCTGACCGAGGTCCAGTTGCCGAAAATCACGTCAACGTTGTGCACGGTCAGCAGCTCGCGCGCCTTTTCGGCAAACAGCGGCCAGTCGGACGCGGGGTCGACGACCACGGCTTCCAGCTGGCAGCCCAGGACGCCGCCGGCTGCGTTTTGCTGTTCGACCAGCATTTCCATCGTGTCTTTCAGCGTCGTTTCCGAGATCGCCATCGTGCCCGAGAGCGAGTGCAGAACGCCGACCTTGATCGGGCAATCCTGTGCCATCGCGGGCAACGTCATCACCGCCAGGGCGGCAGCAGAACCAAGCAGAATGTGTTTCATCGCAGTTTTCCTTGTGGCTCCGCGCGGAAAACATTGCGTTTCATCATGCAAATGCACATATGCCCCCCACGCAAGCTGATTGCGGAGTGTGATGGTGTACGGAGTTCCAAGGCCTGCACCATCACACGTTAACGGGATGCCGAGATCCCGGCGACACTCCTTCCATGAACGTGGATGCCGCTGCGAGTGCGGCGAGGCGTCGCGGCAGCCCGAGCCGTGAAATCAGCCAAAAATTGTGCAACTTGCGGCTTGTTGCCTAATTAGTGCGCGCGCAACATTCTGGGCGCGCCGGACCAATTGCGCAAAATGGCGGCTATCTTGCTGATTTTATGTGCCCTTCTTGGCTGGCGAATGGCTTTTCCTGTTTCGATCGCCTTCGTCCGGGCTGTTTGTCTGCCTTTTTGTGACCCGCAGCTGTCGCCGCTGGTCATCAGATTTCTGGGTAGGAGTGGTAGGCCCGGCAGGACTTGAACCCGCAACCAAAGCGTTATGAGCGCTCTGCTCTAACCAATTGAGCTACAGGCCCCCTGCGCCGGTTCTGACCCTGCGGGCGGGGGGCGTCAAGCCTTTCGGCGTGGACAGGGCGCGCGGGCGCGGCTATGCGGTGCGCGACAGATGCTGCGGGGGCTGACATGAGCGAGACCAAGAACGGGCTGACCTATGCCGAGGCGGGCGTGGACATCGACGCAGGCAATGCGCTGGTGGACCGGATCAAGCCTGCGGCGGGGCGCACCAATCGGCCTGGCGTGATGGCGGGGCTTGGTGGGTTCGGCGGTTTGTTCGACCTCAAGGCGGCAGGCTATGACGATCCTGTTCTTGTGGCGGCGACCGATGGTGTGGGCACCAAGCTGCGCATCGCGATCGACACAGGCGAAGTTGGCGGCGTCGGGATCGATCTGGTGGCCATGTGCGTCAACGACCTGGTGTGCCAGGGCGCCGAACCTTTGTTCTTTCTTGATTACTTTGCAACCGGGGCGCTGGACGTGACCCGCGCGGCGGCGGTGATCGAGGGGATCGCGGCAGGCTGCGAAGGCTCGGGCTGCGCGCTGATCGGGGGCGAGACAGCCGAGATGCCGGGCATGTACGAAGGCGCGGATTTCGACCTTGCGGGCTTTGCCGTCGGCGCGATGGAACGCGGCACTGCCTTGCCCTCTGGCGTGACCGAGGGCGACGTTCTGCTTGGCCTGGCGTCCGACGGCGTGCATTCCAACGGCTATTCGCTGGTGCGCCGGATTGTCGAATTGTCGGGCCTGAGCTGGGATGCGCCGTCGCCCTTTGGCGAAGGGTCGCTGGGCGCGGCCTTGCTGACCCCCACGCGGCTTTACGTCAAACCGGCACTGGCTGCGCTGCGCACCGGCGGGGTGCACGGACTGGCCCATATCACCGGCGGCGGGATCACCGAAAACCTGCCGCGCGTTTTGCCGGGCGGCCTTGGTGCCCGGGTTGACCTGAGTGCCTGGACGTTGCCACCGGTGTTCCGCTGGCTGGCCGAAACCGGCGGCGTGGCCGAGGCGGAATTGCTCAAGACGTTTAATGCCGGCATCGGCATGATCGTGGTCGCAAGCGCGGAGCAGGCTGGCACCGTGCGTGCCGCGCTGCAGGACGCGGGCGAGACGGTCTTTGATCTGGGCACGGTCGAGGCCGGAGAGGGCGTGCGCTACGAAGGCGCTCTTTTGTGAGCAAACGCGTTGCGATCCTGATCTCTGGCGGCGGCTCCAATATGGTGTCGCTGGTGCGCAGTATGACCGGCGCGCATCCGGCGAGGCCTTGCCTTGTCCTGGCGAACAGCGCCGGGGCAGGGGGGCTGGCCCGGGCAGCGGATCTGGGCGTTGAAACGGCGGTTGTCGATCACCGTCCTTTTGGCGGCGACCGTGCCGCGTTCGAAGATGCGCTGACTGCCCGGCTGGAAGAGGCCGCGCCCGACATCATATGCCTTGCAGGGTTCATGCGGATCCTGACCGAAGGCTTTGTCAGCCATTGGCATGGCCGTATGCTGAACATCCATCCTTCGCTTTTGCCGCTCTACCGTGGGCTTGATACCCATGCCCGCGCTTTGGCGGCCGGGGACAGGACCCATGGCTGTACCGTGCACGAGGTCACGCCCGAACTGGATGACGGGCCGATCCTTGGTAAGGCTCTTGTGCCGGTGCTGCCCGGCGACACGCCTGAAACGCTGGCCGCACGCGTGCTTGAGAAAGAGCATCTTCTGTACCCCGCCGTGCTGCGCCGGTTTGCCGCCGGCGACCGGACGCCCGTGACGCTGTAGCGTTCACACCCTGCCCAACGGATTCCCAACTTGCCCAATCGGCGCGCTTCTGTAATGTGGCCCAACCACTGAGCAAGGCCCGCATGCACACGATCACCACGACCGAAGCGCTGCGCGAATTCTGCGTACGCGCCGCCCAGACCGACTATGTCACTGTCGATACCGAGTTCCTGCGCGAGCGGACGTATTATTCCAAACTGTGCCTGATCCAGCTGGCCTACGCCGGTGACGGCGAAAATGATGCCGTGCTGGTCGACCCGCTGGTCGATGGGCTGTCGTTGGACCCGCTGTATGATCTCTTTCGCGACGAAAGCGTGGTCAAGGTCTTCCATGCGGCGCGTCAGGATATCGAGATTTTCTACGTCGACGCGGGCGTCTTTCCGCAGCCGCTCTTTGACACTCAGGTCGCGGCGATGGTCTGCGGCTTTGGTGAACAGGTCGGGTACGAAACACTGGTGCGCAAGATCGCCAAGAAGTCGCTCGACAAATCCTCGCGCTTTACCGACTGGTCGCGCCGTCCGCTTTCGGATGCGCAAAAGAAATATGCGCTGGGCGACGTGACACACCTGCGCGAGATTTACGAATTCCTTGCCGGCAAGATTGCCAAATCCAAACGCAGTCACTGGGTCGAGGAAGAGATCATCACGCTGATCTCGCCCGAAACCTACGACACGCCCCCCGACCTTGCCTGGAAACGGGTCAAGACACGGACCAACTCGCCGCGCTTTCTGGGGATTGTGCGCGAACTGGCCGCGTTCCGTGAACGGCATGCACAAGGCAACAACGTCCCGCGCAACCGGGTGTTCAAGGATGATGCGCTGGTCGAGCTGGCCTCGACCAAGCCGCGTTCGGTTCAGGATCTGGGCCGGTCGCGCCTGCTGTTGCGCGAGGCGCGCAAGGGGGCGATTGCCGAAGGCATTCTGGCGGCGGTGACTGCCGGGCTTGAATGTCCCGACGATCAATTGCCCAAAGTTGACAAATCGCGCGACCGTCAGCAGGTGAACCCGGCCCTGGCCGATCTGTTGCGCGTGCTGCTCAAGGCGAAATCCGACGACACGGGTGTCGCGGCCCGCCTGATTGCCGCAGCCTCGGACCTGGACGCGATCGCCTCGGGCGAACGGGACGTTCAGGCGCTCAGCGGGTGGCGGCGCGAGGTGTTTGGCGAAGATGCCCTGCGCCTGTGCGATGGCAAGATCGCCCTGGCTGCCAAAGGCAATAACGTCACCACGATTGAGCTTTAGCCGTCCAGCGCCGGGATGCTGCCGCGCTCAGCGGCGCGATTCCAGCGCGTTGGACGCGCTCAGAACACGGATCCGGGCGATCCCGGCAAGATCCTGATCCGACACGCGGACACCTGCGGTCACCGTCCTTGCGCGGGTGGTCCCGACACTGCGGTTGAACGGATCGTACAGCGTGCGCAGCGCGTATGTATTCACGCCGTTCTCGCTGCTTTCCAGCACCAGCCGCGTGTCATGTGCGCCAAGCCGGTCGGTGATGCCCGTCGCGGTGATCACGGCGCCGCCCGGCAAGCGGTCGACGCGCAGCGCGGTCACCTGCGCAACCGGCACACCGGCATACACCTTGGATCCGCGCCGCGAGGCAAAGATCGACCGTTCGGGGATCAGCGGATTGCTGGCCGCGGTTGCGTCGACTTCGACAGGTTCCGCGCGGCCAAACCAGTTGAACGGGTTCAGGCGCGACTCGCGCACCGCGCCGCAGCTGGCCAGCACAAAAGCGGACATGGTCAAAAGAAGCACTGCGCGTCGCATGGGCGAACCCTTGTGGTATTTTGCGCCGACACTAGGGCATTGAAGGGCGGTTGAAAAGGCCGCCCGCGCTCTGGACGCGGGGACACGGCTGCCCTAACTCGGGTCACACAAAACGGCAGGAGACGTGAGCAATGGCGCAGGCGGCATTCGAAGACATCGTGGCGGATTTCGAGTTTCTTGAAGACTGGGAAGACCGCTATCGCTATGTGATCGAAAAAGGGCAGAAAATGCCCGCGCTCGAGGACGCTCTCAAGGTGCCGGCCACCAAGGTTGATGGCTGCGCCAGCCAGGTCTGGTTGCATCCCGAACCGGCCGGCGGCGTCTTTCACTTCAAAGGTGACAGCGATGCCATGATCGTGCGCGGTCTGATCGCGGTGCTGCGCGACCTTTATGACGGATTGTCGATGGCCGAGGTTGCGGGCGTCGATGCTGCCGCCGAATTCGGACGTCTGGGTCTCAACGATCACCTGTCGGCGCAGCGCTCGAACGGGCTGCGGGCGATGATCACCCGCATCCGCGAGACCGCCGCGGCCTAACCTTTGGCGCGCGCGGCCAGAACCGTGGCCAGATCGCCGTAGCCGGTGAACCGCCGCTCAAAGCTCAGGCCAAGACGCCGCGCGCAATCTTCGGCCTTGGCCGTCAGCGCGGGGTCTTCGGTCTGCGCCTGATAGACCAGCTTTTCGTAGTGGCCAAAATAGCTTGGCAGCAGTTCGGGGTGCCGGTCCAGGCCAAGCGGTTTCCAGACAAAGGCGTCGAACTGCCGGGTCAGAAAATCGGTCAGGTAGAAGGTCGTGATCTCGTCTTCGCTGAGCGTGGCAAAGCGGTCGTTGCCTTCGAAAAAGCTGTAGCAATGCGGGCCTGCCACCATCTCTACGCCCAATGCACGGCAGGCGGCGGCAAGCTGGCCGCCGGTGCCGCAATCGGCGTAGACGACAAAGATGTCGTCATAGGCGTCGCGATGCTTTGCCACGGCCTTTTCGACCTCGGGGACGATCTTGTCGGGATGAATGTGCAGGATGGCAGGCAGGCATTGCAGGTCCATGTGGTCCCAGCCGTTGGCCTCTCTCAGTGCGAGAATCTCGCGCGCCAGCGCCCCGCAAGCCAGCAGCAGGATACGGCCCTCGCCCGTGGGGGAAAGTCCGGCGGTGGTGAGGCTGCGGTCGTCCATACATCGGTCAGACCGCAGCCTGCGATAAAACGCAAGCCTTGCGGCGGCACTCAGGCCGCCTTGCGCGACGT
>JAHDCH010000094.1:0-5297 GCA_020629995.1 Pseudaestuariivita sp.
GATCGGCGAAAAACCGGCGATGGCGTGCGCGCGGGCATGACTCGGGCGGTTTTCTGCCGTATAAGACACGCAAGAAAAACGCGCGAACGGCGCGTGCAGCAGGCAGGTCGAGGCATCCGGGATGAGTGTACGCCCCTCGTGGTCGGAAACGCGGGTTCGCATGGTGAATGCGGGCCATGCGCGTGTGGCCGGGTTTGCCAAGCCTGCGACCGGCTTTGTGTCGAACCCCGAACCTCGTTCGACCGGGCATTTCGCGCGCGGGCGTCAGCTGATGGCGGGCAACCTGATGTTTGCCGGTCACCTGGCCGAGGCGCCGGGTGCGATGCTGTGGGACATCTCGTCGCCCAACGACGCCTTCACGCAGGAAATTCATGGCTTTGCCTGGCTTGATGATCTGGCTGCGGTCGGCGATGCGGGGGCGCGGGCGGTTGCGCAATCGTGGCTTTATGGCTGGATCGATGCTTTTGGCCGCGGCCATGGCCCCGGCTGGACGCCCGAGCTGACCGGCCGCCGGCTGATCCGCTGGGTGCACCATGCCTTGTTCGTGTTGCGCGGGCTCGAGGCTGACCAATCGCACAGCTTTTTCCGCGTTCTGGGACGTCAGGCGCTGTTTCTGGGGCGCCGCTGGAAAGCCGCTCCGCCGGGTCTTGCGCGGTTCGAAGCGCTGACCGGCCTGCTGTACGCCGGGCTGTCGCTGACCGGGATGGAGCATCACATCGCCCCCGCCCGCCGCGCTCTGGCCGAGGAATGCCGCCGCCAGATCGACGCGTCAGGTGGCCTGCCCACGCGCAACCCCGAAGAGCTGCTCGAGGTCTTTACCCTCCTGACCTGGGCTGCTGCGGGGCTCGAGGACTCGGGACACGACGCGCCGGACGAGCTGCGCGGGGCCATCCAGCGGATCGCGCCCACGCTGCGCACCCTGCGCCACGCCGATGGCGGGCTGGCGCGGTTCCATGGTGGCGGTCGTGGCCTTGATGGGCGGCTGGATCAGGCGCTGGCGGCCTCGGGGGTCAAGCGGCGGCAGGTCGACGGGTTGGCCATGGGCTTTGTCCGGCTGTCCGCGGGGCGCACTTCGGTCATCGTGGATGCCGGGCCACCGCCCACGGGCCGGGTCAGCCACAACGCCCATGCCTCGACCCTCGCGATGGAGCTGACATCGGGGCGCAGGCCGGTTGTGGTGAACTGCGGCTCGGGTGCTTCGTTCGGCGAAGACTGGCGCCGCGCGGGGCGGGCCACGCCGTCACATTCGGCGCTGGCGCTGGACGGCTATTCCAGCGCGCGGCTGGGCGCGCCCGGCGTGATCGGCGGCGCGCGGCTCGAAGCGCTCGAGGATGTGCCCGGCCACGTGCCCGTGCAGATCAGCACCGCGCCGGATGGCAGCCGGTTCGAAGGCGGGCATGACGGTTATGTCGCGACCCACGGCCTGACCCATGCGCGCATTCTCGAGCTGACGCTGGACGGGCGCGGGCTGGTGGGTGAAGATCTGTTGCTGGTGATGGAAGACGCGGACAAGCGCATCTTTGACCGCGCGCTGGATGCCACGGGCCTTGCCGGGGTCGAATGGCAGGCGCGGTTCCACCTGCACCCGGACGTGGATGCCGAGATCGACATGGGCGGATCGGCGGTGTCTCTGGCGTTGCGGTCGGGCGAAGTGTGGGTGTTTCGGCATGACGGCCCCTGCGACATGACGCTCGAGCCGTCGGTTTACCTTGAAAAAGGGCGGCTCAAGCCGCGTGCGTCCAAACAAGTGGTTTTGTCTGGCCGCGCGGTGGAGTATGCGACGCGCATCCGGTGGTCGCTGGCCAAGGCGCAAGAGACAGGCAATGGCATCCGCGACCTCTACCGCGAAGAGATTGAACTGACCGCCTGAGCGACAAGGACGCCCCCAGCCACATGACCTCCACAGCCCCCGACCTCGCCCCGATCAAGCGTGCCCTCATTTCCGTGTCCGACAAGACCGGGCTGGCCGAACTGGGCCGCGCCCTCACCGACCGCGGGGTCGAGCTGGTATCGACCGGCGGGTCGGCGGCCGCGCTTCGGGCTTCGGGGCTTGAGGTGCGCGATGTGGCCGATCTGACCGGCTTCCCCGAGATGATGGATGGCCGGGTCAAGACGCTGCACCCCGCGGTGCATGGTGGCCTTCTGGCGCTGCGCGACGATGCGGCCCATGTGGCGGCGATGGACGCGCACGGGATCGGCCCGATCGATCTGCTGGTCGTGAACCTTTACCCGTTCGAGGCAACGGTGGCGGCGGGTGGCGACTATGCCGCCTGCGTCGAAAACATCGACATCGGCGGCCCGGCGATGATCCGCGCCGCGGCCAAGAACCACGCCTTTGTCACCGTGGTGGTGGATGTCGAGGATTATTCCGACGTGCTGGCCGAGATGGACCGCACGGGCGGCACCTCGCTGGCCTTCCGCCAGCGCTGTGCCCAGACCGCCTATGCGCGCACGGCTGCCTACGACGCTGCCGTCAGCACCTGGATGGCCGGCGCGATTGGGGCCGAAACGCCCCGCCGCCGCGCTGTGGCGGGCACTCTGGCGCAGTCCTTGCGCTATGGCGAGAACCCGCACCAGTCGGCAGCGTTCTACGTGGACGGCTCGGACCGCCCCGGCGTGGCGACCGCCACCCAGCATCAGGGCAAGGAGCTGTCCTACAACAACATCAACGACACGGACGCGGCGTTTGAACTGATCAGCGAATTTGCCGGCAGCGATCCGGCCTGCGTGATCGTCAAACACGCCAACCCCTGCGGTGTCGCCCAGGGCGGCACCCTGGCCGAGGCCTATTCCCGCGCGTTTGACTGTGACCGGGTCAGCGCGTTTGGCGGGATCATTGCGCTGAACCAGCCGCTGGATGAAGAGACGGCGCAGATGATCACCGGGATCTTTACCGAAGTGGTGATCGCGCCCGGGGCCAGCCAGGCGGCCATGGATATTTTTGGCCAGAAGAAGAACCTGAGGCTGCTCACCACAACAGGCCTTGCGGATGCGGGCGAGGCGGGGCGGATGCTCAAGCAGGTAGCGGGCGGCTATCTGGTGCAGGACCGCGACAACGGGCGGCTGGGCGAGGTGCAGGTGGTGACAAAACGGGCGCCGTCGGATCAGGAGATGGCCGACATGCGCTTTGCCTGGACGGTGGCCAAGCACGTGAAGTCGAACGCGATTGTCTATGCGCGGGATGGCGCGACGGTGGGCGTGGGCGCGGGCCAGATGAGCCGCGTGGATTCGGCACGCATTGCCGCGCGCAAGAGCGCGGACATGGCCGAGGCGCTGGGGCTGGAAGCACCGCTGATCCAGGGTTCGGTCGTGGCGTCGGACGCGTTCTTTCCCTTTGCCGACGGGCTGATGGCCGCGGCGGATGCGGGGGCGACGGCGGTGATCCAGCCGGGCGGGTCGATGCGCGACGCGGACGTGATCGCGGCAGCAGACGAGGCGGGGCTTGCGATGGTGTTCACCGGCATGCGCCACTTCAGGCACTAGGGCAGGGAGGCCCGGCGGACATGAGACTGGTGTTCTGGACCGCATTCGCGACCTTTGTGATCGACCAGCTGTCGAAATACTATGTCGTGCACGCGCTGAACCTGCGCAGCATCGGCGAGATCGACGTTTTGCCGCCGTTCCTGAACCTGCGCATGGCGTGGAACTACGGGATCAACTTTGGCCTGTTTTCCGAGGCGGTGGGCGACACGGCGTGGATCCTGATCGCCATTGCGCTGGTGATCGTGGGGGTCGTCATCTACTGGATGCGCCGCGATCCACCGGGGCGGATCGGGCTGATCGCGGGCGGGCTGCTGATCGGCGGGGCGCTGGGCAATGTGGTCGACCGCGTGATCTATGGCGCTGTGGCGGATTTCCTGAACATGTCCTGTTGCGGGTTCAACAACCCATATGCGTTCAATGTCGCGGATATCGCGGTGTTTGCGGGTGCCATCGGATTGGTGATATTCACCGGCGAAAGCAAAGGCAAAAGTGCCGCGTGACGCGCCCGGCGTTTGGCGCTAATGTCTGGCCCATTGGATCAGGCCAAGAACCTTGAAGGGGCATGGGATGGCTCGAGCTGTACTGGTTGGAATGGTCGCGGCGCTTGCGCTGGCGGGCTGCGCCGAAAATTACAAGCTGAACAAATTCATCTCGGACGGCACGCCCGAGGAATTCGGCATCCTGCCCAAAGAGCCGCTTGAGCTGCCCGAAAACCTGACGGCGCTGCCGGCGCCCACGCCGGGCGCTACCAACCGCACCGACCCGCAGCCGCTGGGCAATGCGGTCGAGGTTCTGGGCGGCAACCGCAACGCTTTGGTGCCCGGCGGGGTGCCCGCATCGGACGGCGCGCTGCTGAATGCCGCGGGGCGCTTTGGCGTCGCGGACGGCATCCGCGGGACGCTGGCGGCCGAAGACGCAGCGTTCCAGCGCCGCGCCAAGATATTCAACGTCAAGCTGGTGCGCGATGACGAATACCGCAAGGCCTACCGCCGGTTCCTGCTGGATGCCGGGGCCGAGCTTTTGCGCTTTCGCCGGGCCGGTGTGCAAACCCCCACGCAGCCGCCGCGCCGCTAGGCGCATCCTGCGGCAAAGGGCCCATCCCGGCACACGCTTTCGTCAGATCGCTTGAACGTGGCGCGATACGCCGTACCTTTCCACTCAGATGACTGACGGAGGAGGGAGTTCATGCCCCGCATCTTTCGCCTGCTGAGCCTGTGCGCCGCCCTTGTGGCCGGCAGCGCGGCGCGTGCAGATATCCTGGATCAGGTCACCACCTTCACGCTGGACAACGGCATGGACGTGGTGGTGATCGAAGACCACCGCGCGCCCGCCGTGGTGCACATGGTCTGGTACCGCGCCGGATCGGCGGATGAACCGCCCGGCGCATCGGGTGTGGCGCATTTCCTTGAACACCTGCTGTTCAAGGCGACCGACAAGCTCGAATCGGGCGAGTTTTCCAAGATCGTGGCCGCGAACGGCGGATCGGACAACGCGTTTACCAGCCTCGACTACACCGCCTATTTCCAGCGCGTCGCGGCGGACCGTCTGGGGCTGATGATGGAAATGGAAGCGGACCGGATGAAAAACATCCGTCTGACCCAGGACGACATCCTGACCGAACGCGAAGTCATCATCGAAGAGCGCAACCAGCGCACCGAAAATGACCCGGCCGCCCTGTTCCGCGAACAGCGCAACGCCGCGCAGTACCTCAACCACCGCTACGGCATCCCGGTGATCGGCTGGCGGCACGAGATGGTGACGCTGGGCATGGACGAGGTGATGGCGTTCTACGATCTGCACTATTCGCCCAACAA
>JAHDCH010000094.1:5397-8723 GCA_020629995.1 Pseudaestuariivita sp.
AAACAGGCGATCTTTGCCGGGGCGTGGCACGCGCCGACGCGGCTGGATGACACGACCTTTACCAAGGTGATCGTGCCCGTGCCGGGCGTCAGCCTCGAAGAGGCAGAAGAGGCGATGGATGGCGCGGTGGCCGAATTCCTTGACGAAGGGATCGACGCCGAGCAACTGGCGCGGATCAAACGTCAGCTGAAGGCGTCGCAGATCTATGCCCGCGACGATGTGGGTGATCTGGCCAACCAGTTTGGCCGCGCCCTGACCTCGGGTCTTACGGTCGAGGACGTGGCCGCCTGGCCGGATGTTCTGCAATCCATCACCGCCGATGAAATCCTTGCTGCGGCCCGCGCCACCTTTGTGCGCGAACGGTCGGTGACCGGATACCTGATGGGCGAAAAGGAGGTGAGCCAATGATGATGACACGCATCCTGACCACACTGGCGCTGGCCGTGGGCCTGGCCGCTCCGGCGCGGGCCGAAATCGACATCCAGGTCGTGCAAAGCCCCGGCGGCATCGAGGCCTGGCTGGTCGAAGAGCACTCGATCCCCTTCGTCGCCATCGAGCTGCGCTTTCGCGGGGGCGGGTCTCTGGATCAGCCGGGCAAGAGGGGCGCGACCAACCTGATGGTCGGCCTTCTGGAGGAAGGCACCGGCGACATGGACGCCCGCGCCTTTGCCACCGCCGCCGAAGAGCTGGCCGCCTCGTTTGAATACCAGACCTTTGACGACAGCATCGCCATCTCGGCCAAGATGCTGACCGAAAACCGGGATGAGGCGATCGAGCTTCTGCGCAAGTCGATCGTTGCCCCGCGGTTCGATCAGGAGTCGGTGGACCGCGTGCGCGGACAGGTCGAATCGGGCATCCGCTCGGACCTGACCGACCCGAACGAGATCGCCGGTCAGGCGTTCGACGCGCTGGCCTTTGGCGACCACCCCTATGCGACCTCTCGCAACGGGACGCTGGACAGCGTTGGCGCGCTGACCCGCGATGACATCGTGGCGCATCACCGGGGCACCATGGTGCGCGACCGGCTTTATGCCAGCGCCGTCGGCGACATCACCGCAGAAGAGCTGGGCGCGCTGCTGGACCGTCTGGTCGAAGGTCTGCCCGAGACGGGTTTTGACCTGCCGCCGGATGCGCCCGTGAACCTGACGGGCGGCAAGCATCTGGTCGACTATCCGGTGCCGCAATCGGTGGCGCTGTTCGGGCACGAAGGCTTTCAGCGCGATGATCCCGATTTCTTTGCCGCCTATATCCTGAACGTGATCCTCGGGGGCGGCGGGTTCGAATCGCGCCTGATGAGCGAGGTGCGCGAAAAGCGCGGACTGACCTACGGGATCGGGTCGTACCTGGTGCCCAAGGACTTTGCCCCGCTGTATCTGGGCCAGTTTGCCTCGGCCAATGACCGGATCGCGCAGGCGATCGAGGTGGTCAAGGACGAGTGGCGCCGCATGTACGACACGGGCGTGACCGCCGATGAACTGGCGCGGGCCAAGACCTATCTGACCGGCGGATATGCGCTGCGATTCGATGGCAACGGCCCGATCGCCAATATCCTCGTTGGGATGCAGATGGAGGGGCTGTCACCCGACTATGTCGTGACCCGCAATGCCCAGATCGAAGCGGTCACTCAAGGCGACATCGCCCGTGTGGCGCAGCGCCTGATGCGCCCGGATGCCCTGACCTTTGTGGTGGTCGGCCAGCCCGAAGGGCTGGAAGGCGCGATCCCGATCCAGTAGCGCCCAGGCTTGTGCCCATGAAAAAGCCCCGCTCGGCATGGCCGGCGGGGCTTTGATGTTTTGGGATGTCAGGCCGGGTCAGGCGGCTGTGTGCAGCCGGGCGTTGAACAGCCCGGTCGAGGTCAGACCGCGCATCGCCTTGGCCCCGGCCAGCACGGCCAGATCAGCCAGCGGCTCGATCGCGATGACCAGCATGTAGGCTCCGCCAAAGGCCAGAACCGAGCTGACGTTTTCGGCGCCAAAGCCCTGGCCGTAGACCGCCCAGAAGGCAACCCATGCGACCACGCCGCCCTGGAATGCCGTCGACAGCGCCAGCGCCTGGCTGTACTTGAGATCCACATAGGCGGTGCCCGGCGCGATGATGCGCTTGGCCAGCAGGCTCACACCCCACAGCGGCACCAGCAGCGTCGTGACGTTCATGCCGTATTGCGGCAGATCAAACGGCGACAGCAGCAGACCTTGCGCCAGCAGGCCCAGCGCCAGCCCGATGGATGCGGCACCCGCCCCGAACAGCAGGAACAGCGTCGAGCCGAGGATAAAGTGCACTTCGGACACGCCCACCGGGTAATGCGGCAGAAGCTCGAAGAAGCAGAAGACCGCAAGCGTGGTCATTGCGCTGCGCAGCGCCAGAGCCGGCAGGCCGTCGGTGCGGACGCTGTCCAGCGCCATCTTCCCGGCCAGCGCGAGGCCGCCCGCGGCCGTTGCGTAGCTCAGGACAAGTTTGGCGCCGTTCACGACGCCCGGTTCGATATGCATGGTCTTCCTCCTGTTCCGCACCACCCGTGCGGTTGTTGGGTTGGGTCGGGCCGGTGGCGGCCCCAAACGATGACAGGTGTCCTGACTTGTCCGAATTTTCGCGCGAAAATTCGGACCTACAGTTGCGGGGGCAGTCCCGGCTTTGGTGCCTGATGGCTACGCCTGACCGGGTTCCCTTGTTTCACCCCGCGCCGCTGCCAAGCCGCGCGAGGACCATCGTTGGATGTACTGTACAGAATGCCGCACCCGTGTCAGCCGCAAAATCGCGGCACGTCGCGTCGCATTTGCGCCCTTGGGCCGCGGATCAGACGAGGCCTGCGTGTTTCATCGCGTCCTCGATCTGCCGCTTGGTGGCCGAGGTCAGCGGCACGTGGGGCAGGCGCACCTCTTCTTCGCACAGGCCCAGAACGCTCATGCCGTACTTGGCCCCGATCAGGCCCGGCTCGGCAAAGATCGCCTGATGCAGCGGCATCAGCTTGTCCAGGATCGCCAGAGCGCCCTCGTAGTCACCCTTGAGCGTCAGCGCCTGACCTTCGGCGCACAGCTTGGGCGCCACGTTCGCCGTGACCGAAATACAGCCGACACCGCCGTGGGCATTGAATCCCAGCGCGGTTGCATCCTCGCCCGACAGCTGCACGAAATCGGTGCCGCAGGTGATCCGCTGCTGCGGCACGCGGCTCAGGTCGCCGGTCGCGTCCTTGACGCCGATGATGTTCTTCAGCTTGGCCAGCTCGCCCATCGTCGCGGGCGTCATGTCGACCACCGAACGCGGCGGGATGTTGTAGATGATGACCGGGATGTCGACCGCATCGTTGATGGCGGTGAAATGCGCGATCA
>JAHDCH010000095.1:0-2209 GCA_020629995.1 Pseudaestuariivita sp.
GGAACTTAGAAGCTCATCGCGATACCCAGCGAGAACTGGTTCGCGTCGCCCAGACCCAGGTCCGAAGCGTCCGAGTAGCCGTAGCCGAACTGAACCTCGGCGCCACCGCCCAGATCGTAGTTCACTGCCAGGCCGTAGCCGTTGATGCTGTCGCCGCCCGACTCGTACTTGCCGTAGTTGAAGCCGATCGTCAGAGCGTTCATCGAGTAGCCCAGGCCGATTGCGGTGTGGGTCACGTCGTCCGCGCCGGTGTTGCTGTCCGACAGGTTCGAGTAGTTGACGACTGCCTGCAGGCCGTTGTCGAACGTGGTGTTCAGCGACAGACCCCAGATTTCGTCATACAGCCATGCTTCGTCGGTGGTCTGGTAGCCCAGGCCAACGCCGATGGTCAGGCCGGCCAGCTCTGCGTTGTACGCAACACCCAGGCCCCAGACGGGGTCGTTGGTGCCCGTGTCGTCGATCTCGGCCGAGATGTGGCCGGTGAACGAGTCGAAGGTGTACGAGAAGCGAGCGATCTGGCCGTCGTAGGTGCCGTCGAGGCCCGAGTTGCCGTTGTAGCCGATGTGCGCGGTGTGCGCGTCATCGATCGAGCCGCCGATGCCGACTTCGGTCAGAGCCGCGTCGAATGCGCCGTCGGTGTCGCCCATGGTCAGGGTCGCGCCGCCAGCCGAGATGGCGATGGTTTCGCCGCCTTGGGTGGTCGAGCCGAATGCGCCGTTCTCGTCCAGGTCAACAGTCGCGGTGAACGACAGACCGTTGTCGGTTTCGCCCGACATCGAGAAGGTGACATCGATGTCCGTGTGGAATTGCGTGACGTCGCCGTACACGTCGCCGCCAACAACACCCATCTCGGCCGAGCCGGACAGGTTGACGTCGGCTGCTGCGATACCAGCGGTTGCGACCAGCGCGGTGGTTGCAAACAGAACCGTTTTCATTGTTTCCCTCATGTGTTCGTAGTGCACGTACCAAGCCCTCTCGGGGCTGTGATGCGCCCTCTATGCGCGTCAGGCCTGTCTCAAGCAAGCAGCGCCGGGGGTCCGTGCCCAACAAGTGCCACAGTGATGCGCATTTGCCACAAGCCCCGGCCGCCGCATTTTCGCCGTACGCGGGCGCACAGCTCTGCATAGACTTGTCCAGTGCCCCACGCCGGTTTAAGAGTGCTTCAGGCCAAGCGTATCGCTAAGGAGCAGAACCGATGAACAAGGCAGTGCGTCTGTCCCTCACACTTGGCGTGTGTGGCGCGATCCTGGCCGGATGCGGCGCCAATTTCGGCGAACGTGGCAAAACCGCCGAAGAGCTGACCGACGATGTCGTCTACGAAGATCGCCGCCGCCCGCCGTCGCGCCTGCGCGACGTTCTGTTCGGCCGGACCGACCCGGCCAAGATCGGCGGCGTCAACAAATACCTGTGGAATGCGTCGCTTGAGGTGCTGAATTTCCTTCCCGTTCAATCGGTTGACCCGTTTACCGGCGTGATCGTGACCGGGTATGGCACGCCTCCGGGCGGCGGTCGCGCCTATCGCGCGACAATCCTGGTGACCGATCCGGCGCTGGACGCGCGGTCGATCAGCGTGGCACTGCAGACGCGGGGCGGCCCGGTATCGGCGGCCACACAGCGCGCCGTCGAAGATGCGATCATGACCCGCGCCCGCCAGCTGCGCGACCGCGACAGCCGCTTCTGACCCCGCCTAGGGCACCGGGTGCGGCGCAGGCAGCGTCGCCAGCCGGTGCACCCAATCCACATGCTGCGGCAGGCAGATCGAGTGCAGATCGTAATGCTTGCGCACAAAGGCGCGCGCGGTTTCGCCCAGATGCACGCGCGCCTCTTTGTCGTCCAGAAGCGCGCACAATCTGTCCGTCAGCGCCTCGGTATCAAAAAAGTCCGTCAACCAGCCGTTTTCGCCTTCGGTCACGACCTCTTTGACCGGGGCCGTGTCGCTGGCCAGGATCGCCGCGCCCACGCTCATCGATTCCAGCAGCGACCACGACAGCACAAACGGATAGGTCAGGTAGACATGCGCCCGGCTGACCTGCTGCATCGCCATGAACTGCGGATAGGGCACCCGGCCCAGCATGTGCACGCGCGCCCAGTCATCATCCGGAATCTGCGGGCGTACCTCGTCGATGTAGATCTGCTTCCAGGTCTGCCCGGCAGGCGCCTTGGCGCCATATGACACCTCGTCCCCGCCCAGCATGACCACCTGCGCCTT
>JAHDCH010000095.1:2309-8718 GCA_020629995.1 Pseudaestuariivita sp.
GCGCTGGCCACCTCGAAATGCAGCCGGTTGTTGAGGTTCTTCATCCGGATGCGGATGCTGTCCGTTTCGGGATGGTTTGGCGGGAACTCTGGGTCAAAGTTCATGTGCGGGTACTGATCCGAATGGTACAGCTCGCAATACAGGCCCAGCCGCGCGTCGGGCCAGACGTCCTTCAGGAACATGCTCTCGCCCCAGCCGTGATGCGCCAGGATCACCGTCGGGTTCAGCCCCTTTTCCTTGAGCTGGCGCGCTGCGTTCATGCAGGCGTGGCCACGCAGGATTTTGGTTTCGAAATCCGACAGCCAGGGATGGATGCCCTGCGTGGACCCGCCCTTGATCTGATAGGGAATCACCCGCACGCCATTCCAGTTGGTCGGCTTTTCGACCTTGGGCGTCAGCGCCACCACCATGTGCCCCGCCTTGGCCAGCGCCGGCGCCAGATGTTTGTACTGACCCGGAAAGTTCTGGTGGATGATAAGGATCTGCATACGCCCTGCCCGGATTAACGCCCTGTTTCGCCCGGTTATAGACACGGGGGTGCCAAACGGCAAAGCCTCCCCACTGGACCCCGGCACGCGCGCGCCGTAAACCTGCCGCGCAGCACGCAAGCCGGAGACCTTCCCATGGCCTATGACGCCAGCAGCATCGAACCCAAATGGCAGGCCGCCTGGGAACAGGCCGGCACGTTCACCGCCACCCGGTCAGGGGACAAACCCAAGTATTACGTGCTCGAGATGTTCCCCTACCCGTCGGGCAACCTGCACATGGGGCACGTGCGCAATTACACGATGGGCGATGTGATCGCGCGCTACAAGATCAGCACCGGCCACAATGTGCTGCACCCTATGGGCTTTGACGCCTTTGGCATGCCCGCCGAAAATGCCGCTATGGCGTCGGGCGGGCACCCCAAGGACTGGACGTACAACAACATCGACACGATGGTCGGCCAGATGAAGCCGCTGGGCCTCTCGCTCGACTGGTCGCGCATGTTTGCCACCTGCGACCCGGAATATTACGGCCAGCAGCAGGCGCTGTTCCTCGACTTTCTCGAGGCCGGGCTGGTCTATCGCAAGAACGCGGTGGTCAACTGGGACCCGGTCGACATGACCGTTCTGGCCAACGAACAGGTGATCGACGGCAAGGGCTGGCGCTCGGGCGCCGAGGTGGAACGCCGCGAGCTGACCCAATGGTTCTTCAAGATCTCTGACATGGCGGGCGAGCTGCGCGATGCGCTCGACGGGCTCGACAACTGGCCCGCCAAGGTGCGGCTGATGCAGGAAAACTGGATCGGCCAGTCGCGCGGGCTGCAATTTGCCTTCTCGACCTCCGAGGCACCCGAAGGCTTTGACCGGATCGAGGTCTATACCACCCGCCCCGACACGCTGATGGGCGCGTCCTTTGTCGGCATCTCGCCCGATCATCCGCTGGCCAAACAGCTTGAGGCGCACGACCCGAAGGTCGCCGCCTTCTGCGCCGAGGCCCGCAAGGGCGGCACCACCGCCGAGGCGATCGAGACCGCAGAAAAGCTGGGTTATGACACCGGCATCACCTGCCGCCATCCCTTTGACACGTCATGGGAATTGCCGGTCTATATCGCCAACTTCATCCTGATGGACTATGGCACCGGCGCGATCTTTGGCTGCCCGGCGCACGATCAGCGCGACTTTGACTTCGCCACCAAATACGGCCTGCCGATCATCCCGACGTTCCTTCCGTCCGAGGACAGCTCGCCCGAGCTGGAGGAGGCCTTTGTCCCCACCAAAACCGAAAAGGTCTGGTGGACGCGCCCCATCAACTGGGAGCCCGAGGCAACCGGGCAAGAGGCCATCGACGCCACCATCGACTTTTGCGAGGCCAACGGCGTGGGCCAGGGCGTGACGCAGTACCGCCTGCGCGACTGGGGCCTGTCGCGGCAGCGCTACTGGGGCTGCCCGATCCCGGTGGTGCATTGCGAAACCTGCGGTGTGGTGCCCGAGCGCAAGGAAAACCTGCCCGTCCAGCTGCCCGACGATGTGACGTTCGACGTGCCCGGCAACCCTCTGGACCGGCATCCGACATGGCGCGATGTGCCCTGCCCGTCCTGCGGCGCTCCTGCGCAGCGCGAGACCGACACGATGGACACGTTCGTCGATTCGTCGTGGTACTTTGCCCGCTTCACCGCCCCGCGTGCCGACACGCCCACCGACATGGACGAGGCGTCGTACTGGATGAACGTCGACCAGTATATCGGCGGCATCGAACACGCGATCCTGCACCTTTTGTACTCGCGCTTCTTCGCCCGGGCGATGCAGATCACCGGCCACCTGCCCGCATCCGCCATCGAACCCTTCGATGCGCTCTTCACTCAGGGCATGGTGACCCACGCGATCTACAAGACCACCGGCACCGATGGCCGCCCGGTCTATCACTACCCCGAAGACGTGACGCTTCGGGACGGGTCGGGCTTCTTGGCCGATGGCACCGAAGTCACCATCGTCCCCTCGGCCAAGATGTCGAAGTCCAAGAACAACGTGGTCAACCCGCTCGAGATCGTTTCGAAATACGGGGCTGACACTGCGCGCTGGTTCGTGCTGTCCGACAGCCCTCCCGAACGGGACGTGGAATGGACCGCTTCGGGCGCCGATGCCGCGTTCAAACACCTCTCGCGCGTCTGGAACATCTGCGACCGGATCGCGGCTATGCCTGCCGAGGCGGGCACGCAAGAGCCCGATGAGGCGCTGCTGCGCGAGATGCACAAGGCCATCCGCGACGTGACCGTGAACATCGAATCGTTTGGCTTCAACGCCGCGATTGCCAAGCTCTATGCCTTCACCGCAACCTTGCAGAAATCCAAAGCGGGCAAGGACGCCCAGCGCACCGCGATCATGACCCTGGCCCAGCTGATGGCGCCCATGACCCCGCACCTGGCCGAAGATATCTGGGCGCACCAGGGCGGCACCGGCCTGATCGCCAACGCCCCGTGGCCCGTCGCCGACGAGGCGATGCTGACCGAAGACACAGTCACCCTGCCGATCCAGATCAACGGCAAGCGGCGCGCGGAAATCAGCGTGCCGGCGGACATGGACAAGGCCGAGGTTGAAAAGATCGCCATGGCACACGAAGCTGTGCTCAAGGCGCTGAACGGGGGGGCGCCCAAAAAGGTGATCGTCGTCCCCGGCCGGATCGTGAACGTTGTCGTCTGACCCAAAGACCTCCCGCCCCGGGCGTGACCCGGGGCCTCTTGCCCGCCGGACCCTTCTGGCGCTTGGCGCGGGCGCGCTTGTGGCGTCCTGCGGCTTTACGCCCGCCTATGGCCCCCAGGGGGGTGCGGCGCGGCTGCAAAACGCTGTTCTGGTGCGCGCGCCGGACACCCCGCTGGCGTACCTTCTGACCCGACGGCTCGAAGAGCGTCTGGGCCGCGCGGCCTCGCCCGCCTATGCGCTGGACTACACCCTGCGCACCCGCACCGCGGGCACCGCCGATTCGGGCGGCTCGACCCGGCAACAGATCACCGGGTCCGCCACATGGTCGCTCAAGCAGATCGGGACCACGATCGTTCTGGCCGAAGGGCGGGCCGAGAATTTCACCGGTTATTCCAACACCGGCGCGACCGTGTCCGAAACGGCGGCGCGGGATGATGCCCGCGAGCGCCTGATGACCATTCTTGCCGACCAGATCACCGACCAGCTGATCCTGTCGGCCACCGACCTGCCGCAATGAAGCTCAAAAGCCACGAGGTCTCGACCTTTATCGCCCGTCCGCGCAGCGACGCGCCCGGCGCGCTGATCTACGGCGCGGACGCGATGCGCGTGGCGCTGAAACGGCAGGACATGATCGCCGCCATCCTTGGCCCGAATGGCGAGGAAGAGATGCGGCTGACGCGGATGTCGGGCGCTGATTTGCGCAAGGATGCGGCCCAGCTTCTGGATGCGGTCAAGGCGCAAGGGTTCTTTCCCGGCCCCCGCGTCGCCTTTGTCGAAGAGGCGACCGACGGCATTGCCAAGGCGGTGGCCGCCGCGCTGGACGACTGGCAACCGGGTGATGCCCAGATCGTGGTGACAGCGGGCCAGCTGACGCCCCGCTCGGCCCTGCGCAAACTTTTCGAAAGCCACCCCTCGGCCCCCGCTCTGCCAATCTATGACGATCCCATGGGCCGCGACCAGATCGAGGCCGAGCTGAAACGCGCCGGCCTGCCCTTGCCGGACCGCGATGAGATGAGCCATCTTCTGGCTCTGGCGGGCGAGCTGGAGCCCGGCGACATGCGCCAGACGCTCGACAAGCTGAGCCTTTACAAGCGCGGCGATGACACGCCCCTGACCTCGGACGACATTTCCGCCTGCGCCCCCGCCTCGACCGAAGGCGATGTGGATGATGTTCTGGCCATCGTCGGCGATGCGCGTGCCCAGGAGCTGGGACCGGTGCTGCGCAAACTGCAGGCGCAGGGCGTCACCCCCGTGACGCTGACCATCGGGGCGACGCGGCATTTCCGCACGCTGCATGCTCTGGCCGCCGGGGCCAACCCGCGCCTGCCCGGCAATTTCAAGGTCAAGGAGCGGATGCAGCGGCAGGCGCGCAGCTGGGGCGTCTACAAGCTGGAACAGGCTCTGGCCGTGCTGACCGACACCGACCTCGCCCTGCGCTCGGGTGGGCAGACCGCGCCGCAAATGGCCCTGGTCGAGCGTGCTCTGATCCGCCTGGCGATGCTGGGCCGGACCTAGGGGCAACGATGGGTCGAAACGACCCATCCTACGCGAGACCGCCTGTCAGGGCGGATGAGCAGGCAGGCGAACATGTGTTCTCCTAGGCTTGATCTTTTGGCCCACTGTCCCGACATTCATGTCAAACGGAGAACACCATGACCGCTGACCACGACTTTACGCGCGCACCCGATGTCACCGGGTTCTTTGACCCGGCCACCAATACGATCTCGTACGTTGTGGCTGACCCCGCCAGCGGCGCCTGCGCGGTGATCGACCCGGTGATGGACATCGACTATGCCGCCGGCCGCATCACCCACGACAGCAGCGACCGCATCATCGCCCATATCCGCGACAATGGCCTGACGCTCGAATGGGTGATCGAAAGCCATGTGCACGCCGACCACCTGTCGGGCGCGCCCTATATCCAGCAGCAGCTGGGCGGCAAGATCGGCATCGGGGCCAAGATCACCGAAGTGCAGGAAACCTTTGGCAAGGTCTTTAACGAAGGCACCGAGTTTCAGCGCGACGGCTCGCAATTCGATGCCCTGTTCGAGGACGGCGACCGCTATACCATCGGCACCCTGCCGTGCTTTGCCATGCACACGCCGGGCCACACACCCGCCTGCATGGTGCATGTGATCGGCGACGCCGCCTTTGCCGGCGACACGCTGTTCATGCCCGATGGCGGCTCGGCCCGGTGCGACTTTCCCGGCGGCTCCGCCGAACAGCTTTACGATTCGATCCAGCGTGTGCTGGCCCTGCCCGATCATGTGCGCCTGTTCATCTGTCACGACTACGGCCCGGGCGGCCGCCAGATCGCGTGGGAGACAACTGTGGCCGAGCAAAAGGCCGCCAACATCCACGTGGGCGCGGGCAAGACCCGCGAGGATTTCGTCAAATTCCGCACCGAACGCGATGCGCAGCTGGCCATGCCAAAGCTGATCATCCCCTCGCTGCAGGTGAACATGCGCGCGGGCGAAGTGCCCAAGGACGCGGCGGGCAACCCTGTGCTGAAGGTGCCCGTCAACGGGCTCTGACCATCCCTACCGGCGCGAGGCCCAGGTCTCGGCCCGGTCCACGACCGCCTTGTACCAAAGGTTCGCGGCCTGCAGGAACACGGGCTTGCCGCCTCCCGGATGCAACCACGATCCGCGCAGATGCGTGCGGGAATAAGCCGTCTCGCCCCTTGGATCACCCAGCGCCTGCCACGCGGCCTTGGCGCCCAGATAGGGCGCCATCACCGTGCCCGACCCCGAAAAGCCCATCGCCCAGTGCATCCCGGCCCCATCGCTGCCCACATTGGGCATATGGGTGAACGAATACCCGGTGTTGCCGGTCCAGACGTGGCTGATCCTTGTGCCTTCCAGCTGCGGCCAGACCTCGAGCATCGTGGCCCTCAGCCGTTCTGCCGCGCGGGTCAGGTCTATGTCGACCATCGCCGCGCGCCCTCCGTACAGGATGCGCGTGCCGTCCGGCGACAGGCGGAAATAGGAATGCCGCGCCCGCGTCTCGACCATCATCCGCCGCCCGGGCGCAAGCTGCCCCAAGAGGTTGGGCGACAGCGGCTCGGTCGCGATCAGGAACGACGGCAGGGCAAAGACCTTGCGGCTCAGTGCCGTGAACGGCGGCTGCGTATAGCCATTGGTGGCCACCAGCACCTTGCCCGCCTCAACCTTGCCCTTCTGCGTCTCGACGCTTTGCGTGCCGCCGGGGCCGGGCCGGGGCAGGCC
>JAHDCH010000096.1 GCA_020629995.1 Pseudaestuariivita sp.
CACCTTTCCAAGTTGAAGTTGCATAAGTTTGCAGGAGGTGGCCGTATAGCCGAGGTCCGCTATCTTGTCCAGTGACCCGACACCCGCATGGAGAGGCTGATGCCCACGCCTGTTGATACCGCCCTGACCACCCTGCTTGACGCGGCTTTGCCGCATGTCGCCTTTGACGGGTGGAGCGCGGAAACCTTTGACGCCGCGGTGGCCGACAGCGGGCTGGACCGCAGCGTGGCCGATGCGGTCGCCCCGCGCGGCGCGATTGATCTGGCCGTGGCGTTTCACAAGGCGGGCGATGCCGCGATGACTGCCGCGTACCGGCGCGAAGACACCGGACACCTGAAGATCCGCGACAAGATCACCCGCGCGGTGCAACTGCGGCTCGAGGTCATCACCGACCGTGAAGCGGTGCAGCGCGGCACCACGATGTTCGCACTGCCGCATCACGCAGCCGAGGGCGCCCAGTTGATCTGGGGCACGGCGGATGCGATCTGGTCCGTGATCGGCGACACGTCGACAGATGTGAACTGGTACACCAAGCGCGCGATCCTGTCGGGGGTCTACGGCGCGACGGTCCTGTTCTGGCTGGGTGACACCAGCGAAGATGGCACGCCGACACGCGACTTTCTGGATCGCCGGATCGGCGACGTGATGCAGTTTGAAAAGGTGAAGGCGCAGGTCAATGGCTCGGCTTTGGGTCAGCGGCTGATGGCGCTGCCCAACATGCTGCTGGGCCAGATCCGTGCGCCCGCCACCATGCCGCCCGTCGATCTGCCCGGCCAGTTCAGCGAACCGCCCCCGCAGCGGGATACCTGAGGCGCGCCTCATGGTTTGTCTTTGCCGCCAGTGGTGGCTACGGTCCGCGCAACGATAGAAGGACCCAAGCCATGCCAGACACGATGCGCGCCGTTGAAATCACGCAGGCCGGCGGGCCCGAGGTTCTGGTGCCGACCCGACGCCCGATGCCCCGCGCCGGGGCGGGCGAGGTTGTCATCAAGGTGGCCTATGCGGGTGTCAACCGCCCTGACGCGCTGCAACGGGCGGGCATGTACGCGCCGCCCCCGTCGGCCAGCGATCTTCCCGGGCTCGAGGCGGCAGGTACCGTTCACGAAGTGGGCGAGGGTGTCTCGGGGCTGGCCGTGGGCGACGCAATCTGCGCGCTATTGCCCGGCGGGGGCTATGCCGAATACGTCGCCACGCCCGCCGCGCATTGCCTGCCGGTGCCCGAAGGCATGGACCTGAAACGCGCGGCCTGCCTGCCCGAGACCTATTTCACCGTCTGGTCCAACGTGTTCATGCGCGGCGGGCTGAAGGCGGGAGAGCGGTTTTTGGTGCATGGCGGATCATCCGGCATCGGGACCACGGCGATCCAGCTGGCGCGGGTGGCGGGTGCACGGGTCTTTGCGACCGCCGGGTCAGACGACAAATGCGCGGCTTGCGCCGAGTTGGGCGCCGAGGTGGCGATCAATTACCGAAGCGATGACTTTGTCGAGGTGCTGCGCGCTGCGGGCGGGGCGGACCTGATCCTCGACATGGTGGGGGGCAGCTATATCCCGCGCAACATCAAGGCGCTGGCCGATGACGGTCGGCTGGTGCAGATCGCCTTTTTGCAGGGGCCCAAGGTCGAGGCGATGAACTTTGCCCAGGTGATGACACGGCGGCTGACGGTCACGGGATCGACGCTGCGCCCGCAATCGGACCTGGCCAAGGCGCGGATTGCCGACGCGCTGCGCGCCGAGGTCTGGCCGCTATTGGCGGCGGGCACGGTCGGGCCGGTCATGGACCAGACCTTTGCGCTGGACGCCGCGTCCGAGGCGCACGCCCGGATGGAAGGCGGAGCGCATATCGGCAAAATTGTCCTCGAGGTGGCCGGAGAGCGCGTATGAAGCCTGCGCCGCCACCGGGTGAGCCGCTTTCGGACGCCGACGAGAGGGCGCTGGCGGCCTATATGCGTATGGCGTGGCTGTCCCGTGCGCCGGTGGCAACGGTGGTCGGAATTCCGGTCATCGGCACGCTGCTGGGCCAGGCATTGCGCGTCGTCTTTGCCCCGGCGCTGTTCACCACGGCGCGGCATGATGCGCTGTCGGGTGTGTCGAATGCGCGGCTGTTCTGGGCGACGGCGCTGGCCTTTGGCACTCTGGCACTGTGGCTGGGCGTTTTTGGCCTCTATGGCGCGATGGCCGAGGCATTGCCACCCGCCCGCGTCTGGGTCGCACAGGCCGCGGTAGCGGTTTTCGTCGTGCTGGGCCTGCCTTATCTGATCGAAGCGGCGGGCCTTTGGATGGGCACCATCGGCCATGCGGCCGGCCGGGCGGACAAAGCGCTGCACAGCCGGCTCAACCGGTTTCACAGGCCCACCCGCAACCTGTTCAGCCCACGCACTCAACGAGGAGAGGCACCATGATGGCACGCACCGCAGTGATCGAAGAGGTGGGAGGCCCGGACAAGTTCCGCCTGATCGAAGCCGAGGTTGGCGATCCCGGTCCCGGCGAAGTGCGCATCCGGCACAAGGCGATCGGGCTCAATTTCATCGACGTCTACATGCGCACCGGGCTTTATCCTCTGGCATTGCCGCATGCTTTGGGCATGGAGGCGGCAGGCGTGATCGAGGCCGTGGGCGCGGGCGTCACGCATCTGAAGGAAGGCGACCGCGCGGCTTATGCCGCGACACCGCCGGGCGCTTATGCCGAGGCGCGCGTGATGCCCGCGGCGCAGGTCTGCCCGTTGCCGGAAGGAGTGGGCTTTGACGTGGCGGCGGCGATGATGCTTAAAGGCCTGACCACGCAGTACCTGTTTCACCGCACAACACCGCTGACCCGGGGCGACACGGTGCTGTTTCATGCCGCCGCGGGCGGCGTCGGGCTGATCGCCTGCCAATGGGCGCGGTCCGAAGGGATCCGCCTGATCGGCACCGCAGGGTCGGACGAAAAATGCGCGCTGGCTGTTGCGCATGGCGCGTCGGACTGCATCAACTACCGCGAAACTCCTGATTTTGCGCCGGCCGTGCGCGCGTTGACAGGTGGCGCGGGCGTGGATGCGGTGATGGACGGGGTGGGGGCCGACACGTTCGAAGGTTCGCTGGACAGCCTCAAACCGCTGGGGATGTTGATGTCGTTTGGCAATGCGTCGGGGCCGGTGCCGCCCTTCAACCTTGGGGTGCTCGGGCCGAAAGGGTCGCTGAAGGTGACGCGGCCCACGCTGTTCACGCATATTGCCGACCACGACGCCTGTCAGGAGATGGCACAGCACCTGTTTGACAAGGTCGCGGGCGGCGATGTGTCGATCCGCATCGACCAGCGGTTCAAGCTGGACGACATCGCGGCGGCGCACCAGGCCCTAGAGGCACGGCGCACCACCGGCAGCACGGTGATCGAGCTGTAGACACGGCCGCAAAAGGGGGATGGGTGACGAGCACCCATCCTACGCTTGTGGCGCGAAGTCCGCTGTTGCGTCCGGCGCGGAGTGCACCTGCACCCGTCCCTGACGCGCGGCGGCCTCGAAGATCACAAAGCCGACCTGAGGTTCGATCAGCATCATCAGAGCGGCCACCCGGCCCGAGACCCGCTGCACCCGGCCCATGCCGATGCGGGACATGAACGCTTCGATCCCGACCGAGCAGAGCGGCGAGGCGGCGGCATCCTCAAGCGTGACATCCATGTGCCGGCGCCCGGTCAGCAGATCGCGGCGCAGGCGCTTCACGGTGGCCCACTGGCCGCGCACCTCGCGGCGGCGGGCCTGCGCGGCATTGGCCTGTTCGAACGCGGCAAACGGGTCCTGGGCGGTGGCGTGAAAGGCGTGCCGCTTGCCTTCGCGGGTGATCAGCCACAAAAGCCGCCCGCCCCGGGTGATCCCGCGTTCGGCGACCATGGTGCCGCAATCGGACATGACACGGTGCCCGGTGTCGACCCACATATGCACCCAGTTTTCCGAATGGCGCACGATCTGGTCGCTGCCGCCAATGATCTCGCGTTCGATCAGGGACATCATCTGGCGCTCTTTGGCCAGGGTGGCGCGCAGGCGCGCGTCGTTCAGGGAATACGGCATGGCAGCCTCCTACCTTGAAAGTTCAGGTCTCAAAGGATCGGACAAGGCTGAATACATACGCCCCGCCGGTGACCGAGGCTTAGCATCGCGATGGCAAAGGGCGGTATGTGGGGATACGTGACCCGGGCCAATCACCTGATTGGGGTAAAAAGCGCATCCTCGGCAGTGCAGTCACGCACGACGTCACGCCCGCACGGCACAAAGTCGAGCGATTTCGACAGGCAGATGCGGGCTTCCTGGATGTGGCCGCGTTTGCAGGTGATGGTGATCATGTCGGGCTCGAGCCCCGGGTTGTCACGCAGGAACGCCTGTTCAACGACCGAGGCGGGAAGGCGCACGGGGTCTTCCAGTTTGCGGAACACGGCGGGGCGGGTAACCTTGTCATAGGCCTCGCGCGAGGCGGCGTAATAGTCGCGCGCGGGGATGCCGGCGCAGACGCCGTGCTTTTTCCACTGATACCAGGCAAGGCCCGAGGTGCCCATGATGTCGGCCATGTCGCGGGTCATGGCGCGGGACGGCGGGCGCTGGGACGTGGGGCAAAAGGCCGGCCAGCCGCGGGTGTACTGAGGCCAGAGGCCATGCAGCGTCCAGCCATGATCGTGGCGCGGATCGCATTGGTCCGACCCTTTGGCGTCGCCTTCGATCTCGCACCAGTTGGGAGACCAGCTGAGAGCCAGAACATAATAGTCGAACTCGCCCGCCTTTTCGCCGTCGGCTGACGCGGCCCCTGCAATGGCGATCCCCGCCAGCAGGGCCAAAACCAGTTTGCGCATTTGCACTTTCCTCTTGCCCGTGGCGCGACTATATACGGCTCAAGTTCCCCGACAACGGTAACCCGCTTCGGACAAGCGCCCGAAGCCTCCTGGAGACAGGAGACGGGTGATCCATGCGTCGGGCCAGCGCACAAGGAGACGCCGAGATGTCGAAACCGCTCATGGCAAAGGCCACCGCCGTCTGGCTGGTGGACAACACCACGATCACCTTCAAGCAGGTGGCCGATTTTGTCGGCCTGCACGAATTGGAAGTGCAGGGCATCGCCGATGGCGACGTGGCGACCGGTGTGAAAGGCTTTGACCCCATCGCCAACAACCAGCTGACGCAGGAAGAGATCGACAAGGCCGAGGCGGATCCGCTGCACAAGCTCAAGCTCAAGTTCAACCCTGCCGCGGTGGGCGAGGAAAAGCGGCGCGGCCCGCGCTATACGCCGCTGTCCAAACGTCAGGACCGCCCGGCGGCGATCCTGTGGCTGGTCAAGTTCCACCCCGAGCTGGCGGACAGCCAGATTTCGAAACTGGTGGGCACCACCAAGCCGACGATCCAGTCGATCCGCGAGCGTACGCACTGGAACATCGCCAACATCCAGCCGGTCGATCCGGTGGCTCTGGGCCTGTGCAAACAGACCGAGCTTGATGCTGCCGTGCAAAAGGCTGTCGCCAAGCGCGAGAAGGAGGGCATCGTGATGTCCGACGACGAGCGGCGCAAGCTGGTGTCGACCGAACAATCGCTGGGCATGGACCCCGAACCCAAGATCCCGACGGCGATCGAAGGGCTCGAGACGTTTTCGCTGGGCGGCGACACTGCCGAACCCGAGCAGGACGATGCGCGCGGCGATCAGGATTTCTCGGATGCGGACAGCTTCTTCAACCTGCCCGACGGCGCGCATGACGAAGATGATGACGACGATAGCGACGACCCGCGCGGCTGAATTGCGCGGGCCGGGGCGGGCGGTATCAGCTGTCCAGTTCGGCTGAAAGGATGTGCAGGCTTTCCAGCAGGGCCTGCACCCGCACCGGGCCAAGAGCGCTTTCTAGGCGGCGACGCCGGTCTATGATCCGGGGCGAGGCCGTCTCGAGCGCGGAGGCGCCTGACGCGGTGAGCGTCACCATCTTTTTGCGACGGTTGGTCTGATGCGGCTGAAAGGCGACAAAGCCGTCGTCCTGTAGCGCCGCGGCAGCGCGGCTGATCTGGGCGCGGTCGATGTTCATGACCCGGCCCAGGTCCGAAATCGACAGATCGCCTTGATAGTCCAGACATGCCAGGATCCGGTAGGCCGTTGCGTTCAGGGGCGATCCTTCCAGCAGCGCTGGCATGTCATTGTCGAGCTTTTTGGCGACGCTCGACAACATGTATGTCAGGATTCCGTCCATTCCCTGAGGTGAGTGATGCGCCACAGCATTCGCATCATTCGGGTATTCAGCGTTCACGCCCTGTATCCACCTTTTGTTATGTCGGTACGGCCCAACGCGTATGCAGGTGGATTGGTTCCAAGACTTTTTTGAAGGGCCTTATGCGTCCCAGACAATGCGCATGCCTTGGTGGGGCGTGGCACTGTCCGGCGAGGTGCCGGATCGGGCGGCGATCCGGTAGCGAAAGCAGTACGAGGCGTGGCACAGGAACGATCCGCCCTTCGACACGCGATAGCCGCGCATGGCGCCCGCCCGGGATCGCGCGGATTTGCGCAGCGACCTGACGCGCCATGCGTCCGATGTCCATTCCCACACGTTGCCGCACATCTGGAACAGGCCAAAACCGTTGGCGTCAAAGGCCTCGGCGGGCGCGGTGCGCGCGTGGCCATCGGCGCCGGTGTTCATATCGGGAAAGCGTCCTTGCCAGATATTGCATGGGTAGGGGCCTGCGTCGCCGGGGGCAGCGTCCCCCCAGGGAAAGGGCACATCCCCGAGCCCGCCACGCGCGGCATGTTCCCATTCGGCTTCGGTCGGCAGCCGTCCGCCAACCCAGGCGGCATAGGCGGCAGCGTCATGCCAGCTGATCTGGGTGACGGGATGATCGGGCAGGCAGGCGTCCTCTGATCCGGGGCCGTTGGGGCTGTGCCAGGCGGCGCCATCGATGGCGCGCCACCATGGTGCTTCGGGCACCGCCTCGGCCGAGCCAAACCCGGAGGGCAGATCGAGGTGGAACACAAATGACCAGCCAAAGCGTTCGGCCTCGGTCACATACCCGGTGGCGCGGACAAAGTCGGCGAAGGCGGCATTGGTGACGCAGGTTGCGCCCATGCGGAACGGGCGCAGCCGCGTACGGCGCAGGGGGCCTTCGCCGTCGTCCTTCAGTATGGGTCGTGCGGTGCCGGTCAGGGCCCGCCCGCCGGGGATATCCAAGATGCGGCCGACATAAGCGCCCGGGCCGGCGGGTGCGATGGTGCAGGCCGGGGCCGCGCCAACGCCGCCCCGTGCCGGAGTGCAGCAGCCCGGATCAGCGGAGCGCGGCGGCAAACCCGTCGGCCACGTGGTCGATGTTGGACGACGACAGCGCGGCAATGTTGATCCGGCCGTCCTTGGCCATGTAGATCCCGTATTCCTCGCGCACCATCTGCACCTGTTCGGGCGTGAACCCGGTGTACGAGAACATGCCAACCTGATCGGTGACAAAAGACAGGTCCACCGTCACCTGACGCTCTTCAAGCTTCTGGCGCAGCTCTTGCCGCATCTTGGCGATGCGCTCGCGCACCTCGGTCAGCTCGGCGATCCAGTCGGCGTGCAGCTCGGGGTCGGCCATCACCTCGGCCACGATGCGCGCGCCGTGGTTGGGCGGCATCGAATAGTTCGACCGGATCGTCGCGTTCAGCTGTGCCATCACCGGGCCCAGTTGCTCGGGCGATTCCGCCAGAACGGTCAGCCCGCCGGTACGCTCGCGGTAGATGCCGAAGTTCTTGGAAAAGGACGAAGCCAGCAGCATCTGCGGCACATGCGCCGCAAGGTGGCGCAGGCCGGTGACGTCTTCGTCCATGCCTTTGCCAAGGCCCTGGTAGGCACAATCGACAAACGGGAACAGGCCCTTGTCGACGATCACCTTGGTGATCTCTTCCCACTGCGCAGGCTTAAGGTCGACGCCGGTGGGGTTGTGGCAGCAGGCGTGCAGCAGCACCACATCGCCCGGCTGAACCTCATCGCGCAGGCAAGCGATCATGCCGTCAAAGTCGAGCCCCCGGTCCGAGGCGCGGAAATAGGGGTATTCCTTGATGGTCAGACCCGCCGCCTGTGCCACCGGCACGTGGTTGGCCCATGTGGGTTTCGACACCCAGACCGTCGCGCCGGGGCGGGTGGAGGCGATCAGATCGCACGCCACGCGCAGCGCGCCCGAGCCGCCCACCGTCTGCACCGCGCCCACTCGGCCTGCGGCGATGGCGGGGTGATCCACGCCCAGCAGCATCTCAGGCGTGCGCTTGTTCAGCTCGGCGTCGCCTGCGATGCCGACATAGGTCTTGGTCTCTTCGGTCTTGAGCGTTTTGGCCTCGGCCCCCTTGACGGCGCGCATGACGGGCACGCGGCCCTCGTCGTCCTTGTAGACGCCCACGATCAGGTCGACCTTCAGCTCGCGCGGGTCGGCGCGGAAGGCGGCCATCATGGCCATGATCGGGTCTACGGCGCGGGGTTCAATCTCGGCGAACATGGGTCGGGCTTTCGGTTGCTGTGTCCTGCCCGCGCGTATACCGCCGCGCGGACCCAAGGGAAAGCCGGTTCGCGCCGCCTAGCTGATGCCGCCTTTGACCTTGGCCAGCAGGCTATCGGCGGCGCGGGCCAGAAGGCCGCTGTCGATCGCGCAGGCGATAAAGTCGAAGCCTTTGCCATAAAGTTCGATGGCCAGATCGGGATTGGTGGTCAGCGTGCCGGCGGGGATGCCGGCGTCCATCAGCGCGTTGGCGGCGG
>JAHDCH010000097.1 GCA_020629995.1 Pseudaestuariivita sp.
TTGGTCTGCGTGTCGCCCGTGACGTACTCGACTTTCTTGCCGAGGATGCCGTTGCCCTTGAGGGCTTTGGACGAGAACGTGTTCATCATGCCGCCGTCGCCGCCACCGTTCAGGTGCTCGACCGCCAGCTCGTAGGCGCGCAGTTCGTCCGCACCTTCGTCCGCATAGGGGCCCGACTGGGGCACGTTGAAGCCCAGCGTCACCGAGCTGCCTTGCGGCGCATTGGTGAAGCCTGCGTGGCCATCGGCGAGCAGAAGCTTCGGCGTGGCAAGGCCTGCACCGGCCACAGCGCCGGTTTTGATCAGACCACGACGCGTCAGGTTCAATTTCGTCATGGAGTTCCTCCCGTTGAGTTTTTTGGCAGAGACCTTGCACGGCCCCTTGCCCGCGCACAGTTGTGCAAAGCCATAATCGTCAATTTCCGCGGACGCGGGCAACAAATGACTTGTTGGAAACGACTTTTTTGTAAATTATTTCATGCGGCACTGCCGCAATTTGTAAATTTATTTTTCCGCGGCGCAGAATCTGAAACGATTCAAGGGGGATGACACTGATGAGCGAGGCCCGCACAGGCAGCCGCATCCGCACGCGGCGGTTGGAAAAGCGGATGAAACAGGCCGAGCTGGCCCGGGCGGCGGGCATCTCGGCGTCGTATCTGAACCTGATCGAACACAACCGCCGCAGAATCGGCGGCGCGCTTCTGACCCGGTTGGCGGAGGCGCTTGGCGTAGCCCCCGACCTTTTGGCGCAGGGCGCCGAAGCGGCGCTGATCGAACGGCTCGAGGCCGCCGCCAGCGCTGCAGATGACGCCCAGCCCGAGCTGGCCCGGAGCGAAGAGTTTTCCGGCCAGTTTCCAGGGTGGGCGGCGTTGGTTGCCGAACAGGCCACCCGTATTGCGGCGCTGGATCACGCATTGACGCGGCTGGGCGACCGCATGACGCACGATCCACATCTGGCCGCATCGATGCACGATCTGGTGTCGATCATTACGTCGATCCGATCGTCGGCCTCGATCCTTGCTGAAACCGGTGATCTGTCGCCCGAGTGGCGCGCGCGCTTTGACCGCAACATCCACGAAGACAGTCGCCGCCTGTCCGAGGCGGGCGCGCAGCTGGTCGCCTATCTGGATGCGGCGGGCGAAGCGACGCAGGATCCGGTCTTGTCTCCGATTGATGAAATGGTCCGCGCCTTCGAGGCCGCGGGCCCCCACATCCCCGAGCTTGAACAGGACGGCAGCCCCGAAGCGGCCCTTCACAGGATCGGGCAGGATCTGGGGCCGGCGGCGGCGGCTCTGGCATTGCGGTGGCTGCGGCAAATGCAGCGGGACGCTGAGCGACTGCCGCTTACCCAGCTGGGCCCGGCCCTGGCGCAGCACGGCCCGGACCCCGGTGCGCTGTCCGAAGAGCTTGACCTGCCGGCGGACGTTCTGCTGCGCCGCCTTGCGCATCTGCCGCCCGATATGGTGCCCGAACCGTTGGGGCTGGTGATCTGCGACGCGGCTGGTGCCTTGATCTATCGCCGCGAGCTTCCCGATTTTCCGGTGCCGCATTATGATGCTGCCTGCGCCCTGTGGCCGCTGTTCGAAGCCTTGTCCCGCCCGGGCGTGCCGATCGCACGCGATGTGGCAACCGCCGGGCGGGAAGCCCGCGCCTTTCGCACCTATTCGGTCGCCTCGCCTGCGGGGCGCGCGCGGTATGGTGGTGCGGCGCGGGTCGAGGCGGTGATGCTGATACGCAGCCACCCGGACCCGGGCGCTGAGCCAGCACGCAAGGTGGGCCCGACCTGCCGCATCTGCGCGCATCAGCCCTGTGCCGCGCGCAGGGTCGATCCGCTGGTTGCGCCGGGCACAACGTGACCGCCGCGGCGCATTGGCCTTTTGACAGACCGGCGGTTTCGCGCTTTGATGCGCGGGCCTCGGCTGTAGCTCGGGGCGGCGTCATCTTTGGGAGGGGAAGATGTCATGGGCCGTCATGTGCTGGTCATCGAGGACGAACAGAACATCACCGCTGCGATCACGTTCATCCTGTCCCGCGATGGTTGGGATGTAAGCACGCACGCCAACGGTGTCGACGCGCTTGAAGCGGTTCAGGCGCGGGTGCCCGATGTGCTGATCCTGGATGCGATGCTGCCGGGGCGGTCGGGCTATGACATCCTGCGCGACCTGCGCGCCGCGCCCGACCTGCAGGAGCTGCCCGTTCTGATGCTGACCGCGCGCGGGCAGGCCAAGGACCGGGCCCGCGCTCTTGAGGCGGGCGCAACGCAGTTCATGACCAAGCCGTTTTCGAACACCGAAGTCGTGGACGCGGTGCGCACCCTGGGCGGGTTGTGAGCGGGCGCCCCGCCGAGCCGCTCTACCTTCAGCGGCGCAGCTACCGGATGCGCCGGGTGATTGATGCCTGCCGCCTGCTGCCGTTTCTGGGTGGTCTGCTCTGGTTGATCCCGCTGCTGTGGCCGCAAGGCGGCGAGGCCGCGTTCCCCACATCACGCGCGGTACTTTACATGTTTGGCGTCTGGGCGGTGCTGATTGCGCTGGGCGCGCTGATTTCGTCCTGGCTGCCGCGCGGCGAAGAGGCGGAGGACAGCGCCGCATCCCCGGCCGCGCCCGTCCGCCGGGCCGAGGACGCGCCATGAGCGCGCTGAACCTGCTGATCGCGGTCAGCGCCGGCTATGTGCTGGTGTTGTTCATAGTCGCGTGGGGTGCCGAACGTGCCGCGGCGCGAGGGCGTGGCGGCTGGGTGCGCGCGCCGATTGTCTACACTTTGTCGCTGTCCGTCTATTGCACCGCATGGACGTTTTATGGCGCGGTTGGCTATGCCGCGCGCTCGGGGCTGGAATTTGTCACGATCTACCTGGGTCCGACGCTGGTGATGCTGGGCTGGTGGATCGTGTTGCGCAAGCTGGTGCGCATCGGGCGGCGCAACAACATCACCTCGATTGCCGATCTGGTGTCGTCGCGCTTTGGCAAATCCAACACGCTGGCCGTGGGGGTCACGCTGATCGCGGTGATCGGCACGACGCCCTATATCGCCCTGCAATTGCAATCCATCGCCTTGTCGTTCGGTGCCTTCAGCGGTGGATTTACCGGCGCGCCCGCCGAAGAGGTGGATGTCAGCCAGGTGGCGGCGTGGTCGGCGCTGGGCCTTGCGCTGTTCACCATTGTTTTCGGTACCCGCCGCCTGAACGTGAACGAACGCCACCACGGGGTTGTCATGGCCATCGCCGTCGAAGCGGTGGTCAAGCTGGTTGCCTTGCTGGCGGTCGGGGTTTTTGTGGTCTGGGGCCTTTCGGGCGGTGTGACCGGCACACTGGCCCGCATCGATGCCTCGGCCATCGGCCAATGGCAGATGCAAAGCCCCCGCTGGGTTGGCATCACCTTTTTGTCTGCCGCCGCATTCCTTTGCCTGCCGCGCATGTTTCATGTGCTGGTTGTCGAAAACGAAGACGAGAGCTTTTTGCGCACAGCCAGCTGGGCCTTTCCGGCCTACCTGATGTTGATGAGCCTGTTTGTCGTGCCGATCGCCGTTGTCGGGCTGGATCTGATGCCGGCTGGCGCAAACCCCGACTTGTTCGTTTTGACCCTGCCGCTCAGCCAGGGGCGCGAAGGATTGGCCGTGCTCGCCTTCATCGGGGGCTTCAGCTCGGCAACATCCATGGTGATCGTGGCCGCAATTGCGGTGTCGACAATGGTGTCGAACCATGTGGTGATGCCGATCTTTCTGCGCACCAGCGGCACCGGCGCGCTGGTGTCCGGCGACGTGCGCGCGGCAGTGCTGATCACGCGCCGCTTTTCCATCGCGGGGGTCGTGGGGCTGGGCTATGTGTATTATGCCTTGTCGACGGGCGGCGCTGCGCTGGCGCAGATCGGTCTGATCAGTTTTTCGGGCGCGGTGCAGGTGCTGCCGGCGATGCTGGGCGGGCTGTTCTGGCGGGGCGCGAACCGGCGCGGCGCCATCGCCGGGCTGAGCTGCGGCTTTGCCGTATGGACCTATGCGCTGTTCCTGCCCAGCTTTGGCGCGGGCGTCGTCTTCAGCGAAGCGCTGATCGAAACGGGCCCCTGGGGCGTCACCTTGCTGCGGCCTCAGGCGCTGTTCGGGATTGCGGGGCTGGACCCGTTGCTGCACGGGCTGTTTTGGAGTCTTGCGCTGAACGTGGGCGCCTTTGTGGTGGTATCTCTGGCGACCTTTCCTCAGCCCCTGGAGAGGCTGCAGGGCGCACAATTTGTGAACGTGTTTCAGCAGACGGGCGGGCGGGTCGATCTGGCGGGCCGGTCGGCACAAAGCGAAGACCTGATGGTCATGGCGCAGCGCATCCTGGGCACCGACGAGGCTCTGGCCCTGTTCCGGGGCGCCGCGCAGGCGCAGGGGCTGGCCGGTTTTTTGCCCGAGCCGGACGCGCAATTCCTCGAACGGCTGGAACGTGCGCTGGCCGGGTCGGTCGGCGGGGCGACCGCGCATGCGATGGTCAGCCAGATCACCGGCGGCGCATCAGTCTCGGTCGAAGACCTGATGGCGGTGGCCGATGAGACCGCGCAGATCATGGAATATTCCAGCCGCCTCGAAGCGCAATCCGAAGAATTGACCAGAACCGCACGCCAGCTGCGCAGCGCCAACCAGAAGCTGACGCGGCTGTCGGTGCAAAAGGATGCCTTCCTCAGCCAGATCAGCCACGAGCTGCGCACGCCCATGACGTCGATCCGGTCGTTTTCGGACATCATGCGGGCCGCGCCCGAGATGAGCACGGCCGAACGCGCCGAATTTGCAGGCATCATTCATGCCGAGGCCGAGCGCCTGTCGCGCCTTCTGGACGACCTGCTTGACCTCAGCGTGCTGGAAAACGGCCAGGTGAATCTCAACCTGCGCGAAGGACGGTTGGCGGATGTGTTGGCACAGGCCAGCGCGGCGGCGGCGCTTGGCGAGGATGGCAAACGGCTGGAGGTGGTGGTTGCGGCGGGTGATGTGACGCTGAACACCGATCTGGATCGGCTGGGGCAGGTGTTCATCAACCTGATTTCGAACGCCCGCAAATATTGCCGCGTCGCCGCGCCGCGGCTTGATATCCGGGCCTGGACCGAAGCGGACGGGCGCGTGATGATCGACTTTGTCGACAATGGCGAAGGTATCGCACGGGACCTGCAGGATGTGATGTTCGAAAAGTTCAGCCGCGACAGCGATCAAAAGGCCGGGGGTGCGGGGCTGGGTCTGGCCATTTGCAGGCAGATCATGGCCCGTCTGGGCGGCACGATCGAATATCTGCCCGGGCGCGCCGGGGCGGCGTTCAGGATCATCCTGCCGCAGACCGCAAGCGTGGCGGCGGCCTGATCAGCCCTGTTGCGCCATGGCTTCGAGCGTCGGACGCAGGCCATCCAGCGCGTACCCGGCGCCCGCGGCGGTTGACAGGATCTCGTCCACCGGGCGGATGCCGGCTTGCGACAGGGCCCAGATCACTGTGCAACGCGTGCCCGAAGCGCAATAGGCCAGCACCTTGCCGCCCGCATTTGCGACCAGCTCGAACTGGTGGCTGGTGTTCTCGGGGGTCATCGTCTGATGGGTCAGCGGCAGCTCGTGAAAGGCCAGGCCCGCCGCCTCGACCGCGCTGCGCAGCGCCGCGGCCTGCAGGGCAGGGGGCACCTCACCGTCTGGGCGGTTGCAGATCACGGTCGAAAAGCCGGCTGCGGCAATGGCGGGGACGTCACCGGGCATGATCTGCTCGGTCACGGAGTAGGCGGGGGTGATCTCGCGAATGTCCATGGATCTGGATTAGGCCGCGCCGGTGCGACTGTCCAGATGGCGGCGCAGGCACAGGGGGTTGCCAGACGGACAACAACCGATTCTAATGCGCGAAACCTAGGCAATAAGATCCGGGCAGGATGCGGCGTGCCGCGCAGGACCCGGGCAGGTGTGGGCAAATGAGTGGTGATGGCAGCAATCCCTGGACGGTAACGCGGCAGGATGGTGTGGCCGTGGTGATGCTTGGTGCGGGCCGCGATGCCATGCTGACGCCGGCGGCGCGTGCTGGTCTGATCGCGACGCTGGACGCCGCCGAAGCGGATACCGAGGTGAGGGCAATTGTGCTCGCGGCTGCCGGAGGGCGCGATTTTGTCAAAAGCGACGATCCGCGCGGGGCGCTGCAGACCGAAGCGTCTCCGACATCGGGAGATGCGGCCAGCCGGGTGGCGGCCTGCACCAAACCTGTGGTGGCCTGCCTGGCAGGTCGGATCAGCGGAACAGGTGCGGCGCTTGCCGTGGCAGCCCATTGGCGTGTCGCGGCACCTGATGCCCGGATCGGCTGGGGGGATGTGACCCAGGGCCGGGTGCCCGCTGCAGGAGCAACACAGCGCCTGCCGCGTCTGGTGGGTGCACGCGCGGCCCTTGACCTTTTGCTGTCGGGTCGGGCCTTTCCACTGACCAAGCCCATGCTGGAGCCGCTGACCGATGCAATGGCCGAAGACAGCGCCCGAGCGCTGGATGAGGCGGTTGCCTTTGCGGGTCGCGCGGATCTGGCCACGCGCCCGGTGGATGACCGCCGCGACGGGCTGCTTGATGGCGCGCAATTCGTGCACGACATCGCCGAACGCCGCGACAAGGTCGGCTGGGACGAAACTGACGCGGCCGCGCAGACGGTCGCGGCTGTGGAAGCGGCTCTTTTGCTGCCCATCGCGGCGGGGCTGGATTTTGAGGAGGATGCGGCGGCACGTTGCGCCGCCGCCCCACGCGCCCGGGCGCTGCACAGAATGACATGGGCCGAACGCGACATGAGCGCGGCTCATGCCTCCGGCGCGCGCACGGCCGAACCTCTGACCATCGCCGGTCATGGCGTCGCGGCGGCGGGGCTTGCCCTGGCCGCGCTGGATGCCGGGCAACACGTGCGGCTTGTCGGAGCCGAGACCGAGCGCACCGCAAAACAGATCGGCGCCACCTACGAACACGCGCAGGCCCGCAAGCGCATGAGTTCCGCGCAGCGTGACGAAAGGCTTGCCCGGCTGATCGTCGGCGGCGATCCCGCTGATCTTGCCCCCGGCACGCCAGTGGTGCTGACCGACAACACCTCGGGCACCCTCGATTGGCCCGGCGGGTTGGTTCTGGGGGTGACCGCGCCGGAGATTGCCGAACATCTTGCCCAGCCTGTGGACGCCGAACTGGCCATAGCCATGCCTGCGCACGCGCGCCGCCTTGTCGAGTTGCGCGCGGCAGGCGGGGCGGTTGGGCCGGCACTGCCGGCGGCTCTTGTGCGCGCGGGCCGTTTGCCGGTTGTCAGCACCGGCGAGGGGCCGATGGCGCTTGCGCGCCTTTGGGCCGCGCTGGATGCGGCGGCAGACAGGCTGGTGGTTGCAGGAGTGCCGCCCGAGCGGATCGACGACGCCCTGCGCAGCCGTGGATGGGGCGCCTTGCCGTTCATCGCGCGCGATGCCGCCGGGCTGAGCAATGAGGCCGCCGATCCCGCCCTGCAAGCACTCTTTGCCGACGTGCCACTGGGCGCGCTGGATGCGGCCATGGTCACGGCGGGCCGCACAGGGCGGATGGGCGGCGCTGGCTACTATGACCATGCGGGCGGCAAACCCGTTGCCGATCCGTCGGTCACGGCAATCCTGTCTGATATTGCCGATCCTTCGGACCCCGGATGGAGCGGGGACGACATCGCAGGCTACTTGCTGCTGGCGCTGGCCAACGAGTGCCTGCGCCTTGTGGATGACGGGACAGTTCAGCGCGCAGAAGAGGCGGATCTTGTCGCCGTACACGGGCTGGGCGTACCACGCCAGACAGGCGGCCCGCTGGGCCACGCTGAGGCGCTGGGCCTGCCAAAAGCCGAGCGCAGTCTGCGTGACCTGGGCCAGTCATTCGGGCCCCTTTGGCAACCGCATCCGGGGTGGGCGCGCCGCGTGCGAGACGGACAGCGGGAAATCGGCCGGGGCTTGGCCGTCTGAAGCCGCAATGGCGCTGGGCAGCTAGCCGAGAAAGATCCCCAAAATCACCAGCATCAGCCCGATCACGGACAGGAACAGCGCGCCCATGTTCAGCGGCAGGACCTTTTGGACTTCGGCGCGCAGTTCTTCGTCGTCCGAGGTGCGCCGCTTGGCGGCAGCAACGCGCAGGATGCACCAGACGAGGCCGCACAAGCCGATGACCGACACGGCCGCACCGATCCAGACCAGATTTTCCATGAGCGTGCCTCCGCGCAATTCGTGACGCGCCAGCGCCTAACGTGCCCGGCGCGCGCGGGCAAGGCTTGAAGCTGTCCCGCCCCACCGCTAAAGCGGAACCTCGACCCGAGCAGACCAAGGATCAGCGCGATGAACGATGACGTGACCGAAGCCAATTACCGCGTGACCGCTGGCGAACTGCGCCAGTTCATTGAACGCTTCGAGCGGCTCGAGCAGGAAAAGAAAGACATCGCCGACCAGCAAAAAGAGGTGATGGCCGAAGCAAAGGCGCGCGGCTATGACACCAAGGTGATGCGCAAGGTCATCGCGCTGCGCAAACGCGACAAGGACGACATCGCCGAAGAAGAGGCGGTGCTGGAGATGTACAAAGAAGCGCTTGGCATGAGCTGAAGCGCCGCAGGGGCGCTACGGCTCGATCAGCGTGACACCGGGAATGTCGGCGATGGCGTCGACATCCTCTTCATAGATCTCGGCCAGCCCGTCCATCAGCTCTTCTGACCAGCCGGGCAGGTCCAGCTCTTCCTCGACCTCGTC
>JAHDCH010000098.1 GCA_020629995.1 Pseudaestuariivita sp.
GCAGCGGCAAAAATCCCTCTGGGGAGATCAGGAAGAGGTAAACATGAAAAAATCCGTATTCTTTGGTGCGGCAACCGTCGCGGCCCTCGTGGCCGGTGCGGCAGCTGCTGGCACGCTCGACGACGTCAAGGAACGTGGCAAGCTGAACTGTGGTGTGACCACCGGTCTTGTCGGTTTCGCTGCGCCTGACGCGAACGGCGAATGGGAAGGTTTCGACGTGGCTGTGTGCCGCGCCGTGGCCGCTGCCGTTCTGAACGACGCATCGGCCGTCGAATTTGTGCCCACCACCGGCAAGACGCGCTTCACCGCGCTGGCCTCGGGCGAAATCGACATGCTGGCCCGGAACACCACCTGGACCTTCAGCCGCGACGTCGACCTGAAGTTCGAATTCGTGGGCGTCAACTACTACGACGGTCAGGGCTTCATGGTTCCCAAGGAGCTGGGCGTTTCGTCGGCCAAGGAACTGGACGGCGCGACCGTCTGCATCCAGACCGGCACCACCACCGAGCTGAACCTGGCGGACTTCTTCCGCTCGAACAACATCAGCTACGAGCCGGTTCCGATCGAAACCAACGCTGAAGCACAGCAGCAGTACCTGGCTGGCGCATGTGACGTCTACACCACCGACGCATCGGGCCTGGCCGCAACGCGCGCCACGTTCGAAGATCCGTCGGCACACGTTGTTCTGCCCGAAATCGTGTCGAAAGAGCCGCTCGGCCCGCTCGTCCGTCACGGCGACAACGAATGGGGCGACATCGTCCGCTGGACGCTGAACGCTCTGATCACCGCAGAAGAGCTGGGCGTGACCTCGGCAAACCTGGGCGATCTGTCGGCTGCCGCTGGCGGCAACCCCGAAGTGAACCGTCTGCTCGGCACCGAAGGCAACCTGGGCGAAATGCTCGGCCTGCCCGCCGACTGGGCCGTCAAGGCTCTGGCCGTGTCCGGCAACTACGGTGAAATCTTTGAAGCGAACATCGGCGAATCGACCCCGATCGGTCTGGCGCGCGGCCTGAACGCGCAGTGGACCAACGGCGGCCTGCTCTACTCGCCCCCGTTCCGCTAAGGTTCTGATTAAGGGCGCGGCATAGTCCGCGCCCTTTTTCCATCCAGCGCCAAAATAACTCGGCCTCGCCTTCAAAATGGCGCACCCTACAGAGGCTGAACAACGGGGAACCCCACATGACAACGATGACCGACCCGCCGAAGGAGTCGTTTGAGCTGGGTATGCTCATTAACGACACCCGCTACCGGTCCCTCACATTCCAGGCCATTGCCGCGATCCTGCTGGCGTTGGCGATCTGGTATCTGGGCGGCAACCTCATTCAGAACCTGCGTGCCGCCGGTTTGAATATCTCTTACGAATTTCTGGGCAATCCGTCCGGCTATGACATCAGCCAGACGTTGATTGACTACAACAGCCAGTCCAGTCACGGGCGCGCCGCCATTGTCGGCGTTCTCAATACGCTGCTGGTGGCCTTTCTGGCCTGCGTGACAGCGACCGTGTTTGGTGTGATCGCGGGCGTGCTGCGCCTGTCGAACAACTGGCTGGTCGCCAAGATCATGTCGTTCTACGTCGAGATCTTCCGCAACATCCCGGTGCTGATCTGGATCCTGATCATCTTTACGATCATGATCGCCGTTCTGCCTGGACCGCGGGCGTTCCGGGGGGACGACGCCGAAGCCTCGATGCTGTTTGGCCTGTTCGCCTTTACCAACCGCGGTGTGTACATCCCGGGCCCCGAGCTGACATCGCCGCTGTTTGCCGCGACCTGGCTGAACTGGCTGATGGTGCTGGCGGTGCTGGTGGGGTCGTGGTTTGGCGCCAAGGCGCTGGGCAACTGGGCCACCGCGAAACAGGAAGCCACCGGCGTGCGGCCCACGACATGGTACATCACGCTGGCGATCTGGCTTGCACCGGTCATCATCCTGCTGACCATTATGGGTCTGACGTGGAATGTGCCCGCGCTGAAGGGGTTCAACTTCAACGGCGGCATCAAGATCGGCGGCGCTTTGATTGCCCTGTGGTTCGCCCTGTCGATCTATACAGGTGCCTTCATCGCCGAAAACGTCCGCGCCGGCATCCAAGCCGTGTCCAAAGGCCAGACCGAGGCCGCCTCGGCGCTGGGCTTGCGTCCCGGCCGGGTGATGAACCTGGTGGTGCTGCCGCAGGCGCTGCGGGTGATCATCCCGCCGCTGATTTCGCAGTATCTCAACATCACCAAGAACTCGTCGCTCGCGATTGCGGTGGGCTATGCCGACATCACGGCCACGCTGGGCGGCATCACGCTGAACCAGACGGGCCGCGCGATTGAATGCATCCTGCTGCTGATGCTGTTCTATCTGACGGCGTCGCTGACGATTTCGGCGGTCATGAACGTGTACAACGCCTCCACCAAGCTGAAGGAGCGCTGAGATGGCGGATCAAACCACCAACATCGCCTTTGTGCGCACCGAATCCATCCCGCCATCGCCGCCGCCCGCATCCGAGATGGGTCTGGTCAAATGGCTCAAGGAAAACCTGTTTTCGTCCTGGGCCAACGGCATTCTGACCATTGTGGCGCTGTACGTGATCTTTGTGGTCCTGCGCGGCACCATGCCGTGGATTTTCAACGGCGTCTGGGACACGTCCAGCCTGGCGGAATGCCGCGAAGCGCTGAACGGCGCGACGGGCGCGTGCTTCTCGGTTCTGTCCGAGCGGTGGCACCAGTTCCTGTACGGGATCGCCTATCCGGGCGATCAGTACTGGCGTCCCAACCTGGCCTTCCTGTGGATGGCAGCCGCAGTTGCGCCGGTCCTGTTCTTTGACCTGCCGCGCAAGCTGCTGATCATCACGGCCCTGTTTCCGTTCGGCGCCTACTGGCTGATCTGGGGCGGAAGCATCATGGTCCCGCTTGTCGCGCTGGCTGGCGTGGTTGCCGGGGGCATCGCGTATACACGGCTCAACAAGTCGAGCTTTGCGGCTGGCTTTTTCAGCGCCATCCTCGCGGCCTTTGTCGTGTGGTGGCTTGGCGGCTACCTGATCCCCGAAGACCAGTCGAACAGCCTGCTTCAGCCCGTGCCTTCGCGCGATCTGGGCGGGTTCATGCTGAACATGATGCTGGGCATCACCTGCGTGTCGCTGTCGATCCCTCTGGGGATTGTGCTGGCGCTGGGCCGCCAGTCGGACATGCCGCTGATCCGGTGGCTGTGCGTGATTTTTATCGAGTTCATCCGGGGCGTGCCGCTGATCACCCTGCTGTTCGTGGCGTCGGTGATGCTGGCGTTCCTGTTCCCTCCGGGATCCAATGTGGACCTGTTCCTGCGGGTGGTGATCATGATCACCATGTTCTCGGCGGCCTATATCGCCGAGGTGATCCGCGGGGGTCTCGCCGCGTTGCCCAAGGGGCAGTACGAGGGGGCAGACAGCCTTGGTCTCGACTACGCTCAGGCAATGCAGCTGATCATTCTGCCGCAAGCGCTCAAGATCTCGATCCCCGGGATCGTGAACGTGGCGGTGGGTCTGTTCAAGGATACCACGCTGGTGTCGGTCATCTCGATGTTCGACATCGTGGGCTTCATCCGGGGGCCGCTGTCGGCGGCAACCGAATGGAACGGGGTCTATTGGGAGCCCTATCTGTTCGCCTGCCTGATGTTCTTTGTCGTCTGCTACGGCATCTCGCAATACTCACAGTGGCTCGAGCGTCGTCTCGCCACGGATCACCGATAAGGGAGGCTGCCGCGCTCAAGTAGCGTAGCGGTAGCGCGAAAGGAAAAAAACAATGGCTGAAGCACAAATGCAGGTCAGCGACGAAGTCGCGATCACCATCCAGAACATGAACAAATGGTACGGCGCGTTCCACGTGCTGCGCGACATCGACCTGACGGTGTTCCGCGGCGAGCGGATCGTGATTTGCGGGCCTTCGGGTTCGGGCAAATCGACACTGATCCGCTGTATCAACGCGCTGGAAGAGCACCAGAAAGGCACGATTGAGGTCGACGGCACGCTGCTGTCGTCGGACCTCAAGAACATCGACAAGATCCGGTCCGAGGTCGGCATGTGCTTTCAGCACTTCAACCTGTTCCCGCATCTGACGATCCTGGAAAACTGCACGCTGGCGCCGATCTGGGTGCGCAAGACCCCCAAGAAGGAAGCCGAAGAGACGGCGATGCACTTCCTGGAAAAGGTCAAGATCCCCGATCAGGCGAACAAGTACCCCGGTCAGCTTTCGGGGGGTCAGCAGCAGCGGGTCGCCATTGCGCGGTCGCTGTGCATGCGCCCGCGCATCATGCTGTTTGACGAACCGACCTCGGCGCTCGACCCCGAGATGATCAAGGAGGTGCTGGATACCATGATCGAGCTGGCGCAAGAGGGCATGACCATGCTCTGCGTCACGCACGAGATGGGCTTTGCCCGTCAGGTCGCCAACCGCGTGATTTTCATGGATGCCGGTCAGATCGTGGAACAGAACGAACCCGAGGCGTTCTTTACCAATCCGCAGAACGACCGGACAAAGCTTTTCCTGAGCCAGATTTTGGGCCACTAAGGAAAAACGGATCCTGGGTGGGGGCACCTGGGGACGATCCGAAGGGCGCTGGAGCGATCCGGCGCCCTTTTTCTATGCGATGTCCAAAAGGTCGTGCGGCACGGTGAAATCCACAACGCGCCCGTTGGTGATTGTGTCCCAGCTGGCCGCATCAAAGCGGGTCACAAGGGTTGCGCCGGTGGGATAGTCAAAGAACCGCAGATGCGCCGGGGGGCGGTCGATGATCCGCGCGGCCAAAGTGGCAATCCCGGGGTTGTGGCCGATCATCAAAACTGTTTTGCCTGTCGCTTGCCCAAGAGCTGCAAACATCTGTTGCGGTGCGGCCAGATAGAGCGAGGCAAGATGTGTCACCGGCGCGTCAAGGCGCAGGCGTTCGCAGGTCTCGCGCGTGCGGGCGGCAGAGGAGCACAGGATTTGATCCGGCACATGGCCTTGCGCCCGGAGCCAATCCCCCAGGGCATCGGCGCTGGCGCAGCCGCGCTTGTTCAAGGGGCGGTCGTGGTCGTCCTGGCCCGGATCGCCCCAGCTGGATTTGGCGTGGCGCATGAGGATCAGGCGGAGCGTCATGTGGGGTGGAACGCAGACATGTGGAACGCCGATTGGGCCGGGTCACGGCCAAAGGCGGCGCTGACCGGGCAGGCGCGGCGGGCTTTGCAGCCTTGGGTCAGGCAATCGCCGCCTTCGGGGGTGTCGAGATAGGCATGGCACGCGGCCACGTCATAGCCGCGCGCGGCGCTGAGGGCATCGACCGGGCATGCGGTGGCGCAGGGTTGGGCGACGCAGGTGTCGCACGGCTTTTTTGCGGTAGAGGCGGGCAGGGGGGGAGCGTCGTAGATCAGCGCGCCGCGGTAGGAGATCATCAACCCGGCCCGCGAATGCACCATCATCCCGGCAGGGCTTTGCCATGCCTCACCGCTGGCCTCGGCCCACCGCAGGAAGGGCGCGTAGGGTGGCCCTCCGAACGGGAAGGCGACATCACGCGCACCCGTTGCGGTTTTTAGGTCATTGAGAATTCGGACAGACCAGCGGTCAATTGGGTCAGGCGCGCCGTCCTGGCCTTCGGGGCTGGCGCTGAACACCGTCCAAAAGGCCGCGTCGCAGCCGATCAGGACGATGTGCTGCTCATCCTCGACCGCTGTGCCCATGCACATCAGACCGTGGCGGGCTACTTCCTGGCGAAGGGCAGCCACAGGCTCCACCCCAGTTTCGATGGGCGCTCGTCTTGCCATTCGAGCCCGATTTTCATGTCGTCATGCCCTTCGGCTGGCTGCGCGATGTACGTGCCGAACATACGGTCCCAGATCGACAGGGCAAAGCCATAGTTGCTGTCATGTTCGTGGCGGTGAACCGAATGGTGCACGCGGTGCATGTCCGGCGTCACGATTATTCGGCGAATAATCGCGTCGGCCCAGAGCGGCAGGCGAATGTTGGCATGATTGAACATCGCGGTGCCGTTCAGCAGGATTTCAAACGCGATCACGGCAATGGCCGCAGGACCCAAAAGATAGACCAGCCCGATCTTGAGCACCATCGACAGCGCGATTTCGACAGGGTGAAACCGGATCGCCGTTGTCACGTCGAGGTCGACATCCGCGTGATGCACGCGGTGCAGCCGCCACAGCACCGGAATCTTGTGCGTGATCAGGTGCTGGGCCCAGATCGCGAAATCGAAAATCAGGATCGCCAGCCCGAATTCCAGCCACAGGGGCCAGTCCAGCGCATTAAACAGACCCCAGCCCTGGGCCTGCGCATCCACCGCTGCACCCACTGCGAGCAACGGCAGCGCCAGCGCCAGCGCGCGCAGGGCGATGAAATTGGCGATGGTGATCCCCCAGTTTGTCACCCAGCGTGTGCTGCGTGGTTGCGCGCGGGCGCGACGGGGGGCCAGTGTTTCGATCAGGGCAAGCAAAGCAAACAGCCCCAGAAAGACGGCCAGACGGAGAGTGCCTTCGTGTTCCATGATCGCATACATGGCGCAGGACACGCGCGGCGTCCATGCGGCGCGTGATCACGTCTGTGCTAGTGTGCGGCTAGCTGCGGCGGATGATCGATCCGGCGCCGTGTTCGGTGAACAGCTCGAGCAGGCAGGCATTGGGCGCACGTCCATCAAGGATCACCGCCGCGCGCACACCGCTGAGAATCGCATCCACGGCGGTCTGCGTCTTGGGGATCATACCGCCCGCGATCACGCCGGCTTCGGTCATCTCGCGCACGTTGTCGACCGTCAGCTCGGTGACGAGCTGCATCTGGGCGTCCTTGACGCCTTCGACATCGGTCAGCAGCAGCAGGCGATCGGCCTGCAACGCGCCTGCGATGGCGCCTGCGGCCGTGTCGCCGTTGATGTTGTAAGTCGCGCCGTCGTCGTCGTAGCCAAGCGGCGCAATGACGGGGATCGCGCCGGCCGAAGTGAGATCGCGCAGGATCGTCGGATCGATCTGGCTGGGCGTGCCGACCAACCCCAGCGCCGGGTCGGCCTGGCGGCAGCGCATCAGCTGCGCGTCCTTGCCCGACAGGCCCACAGCGCGGCCACCTTGCGCGTTGATCGCCTGCACGATGCGTTTGTTCACGCGGCCGGACAGGACCATTTCGACCACTTCCATGGTTGCCGCGTCGGTGACGCGTTTGCCTCCGACAAAGTCGGATTTCACATCCAGCCGTTCGAGCATGGCATTGATCATTGGCCCGCCGCCGTGCACCACGACAGGGTTCACCCCGACCTGACGCATCAGCACCACGTCGCGGGCAAAGCTGGCCATGCCTTCGTCGCTGCCCATGGCGTGACCGCCCAGCTTGATGACAATTGTCGCGCCCTCGTAGCGTTTGAGGAAAGGCAGCGCCTCGTTGAGGGTGCGGGCGGTGGCGATGGGATCACGGGTCATGCTGCGGGGTTTCATCGGTCTCTCCGGGTCGGCGTCCTTGTTACCCCTGCGCCGCGCCAGCGCCAAGAGCGATTGCGGAGGTGCAGGCACGGGCGTAGGCTGACCACAGTCATATCAAGCGCGGAGGCTAGGATGGCCGAGACCAAGACGCTCCTGCTGACGGGGGCCAGCCGCGGGATTGGGCACGCGACGGTGCGCCGGTTCAACGCCGAAGGCTGGCGCGTCATCACCTGTTCGCGCCACGCCTTTCCCGCCGAATGCCCCTGGGGCGGCGGCGAGGAAAACCATGTGCAGATTGATCTTGCTGACCCAAACGACACGATTGAAAAGGTCGCGCTGATCAAGTCGCGGCTGGGCGGGCGGCTGGACGCGCTGGTCAACAACGCCGGGATTTCGCCCAAGGGTGAAGAGGGCGCGCGGCTGAACACAATTGACACCGATCTGCGCACCTGGGGGCACGTTTTTCACGTCAACTTTTTCGCCTCGGTCGTGCTGGCGCGCGGTCTGCGCGAAGAGCTGGCCGCGGCGGGCGGTTCGGTCGTCAACATCACGTCAATCGCGGGCAGCCGGGTGCATCCTTTTGCGGGTGCGGCCTATTCGACGTCAAAGGCAGCCCTGGCGGCGCTGACCCGCGAAATGGCGCATGATTTTGGGCCGTTTGGCGTGCGCGTCAACGCGGTGGCGCCCGGCGAAGTGGAAACGGCGATCCTGTCACCGGGCACCGACAAGATCGTCGAAACGCTGCCGATGCGGCGGATCGGCCAGCCCGAAGAGGTCGCCGCGACGATCTTTTTCCTGTGCTCGGGCGAAAGCTCGTACATCTCGGGGACCGAGATCGAGGTCAATGGCGCGCAACACGTCTGATCGGGTGTGACCAGGGCTGGCCGACCCTTCGGGGAGGATATTTTGGGCCAGAAGAAGCCGGGGCGCGCGCCTTTCAGATCAACGTCGCGATGGTGGCGCGCAGGGTGTCGATGCCGATGCCTTTATCGCTGGAGGTCAGGATCAGCTCGGGGTAGGCGGCGGGGTGCTTGGCCAGCTTGCCACGGACCTGCGCCAACAGGGCGGGGTGATCCTTGTCCTTGATCTTGTCGGCTTTGGTCAGGACCGTCTGGAACGGGACTGCGGCGATATCGAGGAGCGACATGATCTCTTCGTCGACCT
>JAHDCH010000099.1:0-2835 GCA_020629995.1 Pseudaestuariivita sp.
GGCAGCGTGTTGCCCGCCGCAGGCATGGTCTGCGGCAATTGCAGCTTGCCCAGCGCCTGCGGGTTTTGCGCGGCACCGGTCTGTTGCTGGTCGCCGCCGGGCACCACCAGTTCCAGCATGTTCGATTTCTGGAACGGGTCGATCCCGTTCAGGCGCAACAGGCGCACGGCATCAAAGTCGGACGTGGCGGCCAGCCCGTGTTTCTGCGCGACGCGCCGCGCCATGCGCAGCTGACGCCCGGTCAGGCCTTCCTTGCGGATCGCTTCGATGGTGACGTCCGATGCGGTTTCCGCCGCCGAGGCAACCTGCCCCGTCGCCGCCTTAGGCTCGGGTTGCTGCTCGGGCGCTTTGGCCGCGGGCGCAGGACGTTCGGGACGGTCCGGGCGCAACGGCGTGACCTCGGCCTGCGCGGCCGGCTGCGCGGGCGCCGCCGGTTTGGTGACGCCTTCATCACCGCCTTCGGGACGGCGGATGCGGAATTTCCTAGCCTTGGGTTTCGTAGTCATAGAGGTGCTTCGCTTCTTCCAAGGTGTCGAACATGTGGAGCTGCCCGTTCATCAGAACGGCCGCGCGGCGGGCGAATTTGCGCAGGATATCGGCCTGGTGCGACACGATGATGATCGTTGTCGTCCGCAGCCGTTCCTGCAGGATTTCGCCTGCCTTGCGGTTGAACTCCACGTCGGTTGACGAAGGCATGCCTTCGTCGATGAGGTACATGTCAAAATCGAGGGCCAGCATGAGCGAGAAGGTGAACCGCGCCCGCATGCCCTGCGAATAGGTGCCCAGAGGCTGGTCAAAATATTCCTTCAGCCCGCACAGCCAGCGGCAGAATGCTTCGACATAGTCGGGATCAAGGCCATAGAGCTGCGCGATGTAACGCGCATTTTCGCGCGCGGTATGCTTGGACACCACGCCGCCCATGAACCCCAGCGGAAACGAGATGCGGCACCCGCGCCGGATTTCGCCCTCGTCCGGCTTTTCGAGGCCGGCCATCATCTTGATCAGCGTCGTCTTGCCGGTGCCGTTGGGCGCAAGAATGCCCAGCGACGTGCCCAGGTCCACGCGAAACGACACGCGGTCAAGGATCACCTTGCGCTGAGTCCCCGTCCAGAAGGACTTGCTGACGTTGTCGAATTCCAGCATCGACGTGCTCCGGCCTGCTCTGACCGCCTCGTTACGCGTTCTGTGTTAAGGCTCTCTGTAAGAGCCAATTTTGTTTTCATTATGTCGAAATGCGAGGGGTCTTGGCAACGGGCGCGGTGGCACGGTTGCGTGACAATGCCGGTTAGACCGGCGCAAACCGGCCGAATGGCGGGCCAGACCGACCCGCCACTGGCGTTTACAGCTCTTGTTTTTGCACCCGGAACAGCTTGCCCGCGATCAGCGACAGAATCGCCGCGGCAAAGCTGAAGAGGGCGCCCATCTTGGCCGCGTCCTGAACCGGGCCCGGATCAAAGGCGACCGAGGCCACGAACAGCGACACGGTAAAGCCGATGGCCGCGACAAAGCCGATCACGACCAGATCGATGATGCGCATGCCCTGCGGGATGCCCAGCCGCAGCGGTACGGCGGCAAACCAGCCGAACAGCAGGATGCCGATGGGCTTGCCGATGATCAGACCCGCCAGCACCAGCCAGGTCGCATCTCCGATCGACGAGAACGTGACCCCCGCATTCAGCAGGCCAAAGAAGAACAGGATGATCTCGACCGGATGTTTCAGCGCATGTTCGATCATGTTCAGCAGGTCGGTCAGGTGCTGTTCTGCGGACGAGAAGATGCCGAATGCGCGGTCCGCATGGGGGATCGTCGGCACGATGGGCAACAGGCCCAGCGCCGGGTGCAGACCCGATTGCGCAAAACCGAACCACGACAGGCACGCAGCCGCGAGGTACGGCCAGAAGGTCAGCTTTTGCCGGATAAAGGTCGACAGCGGCCGCTCTTGCTTGCCGCGGTCAAGGCGCCGGGGCAGCCAGTTGAACAGCACGAACACACCCACCGCTGCCGCCAGCGACAGCAGCAGCCAAACGGGCGCCAGATCGCCCGAGGGATAGAACACCGCCAGGATGATCAGGCCCGCCGCATCGTCGGCAATCGCCAGCAGCAACAGGAACCGCACCGCCGGGTGGCCCGCACCAAACACCAGCCGCCCCACAAGGTAGGAAAACGCGATGTCCGTCGCGGTGGGGATCGCCCAGCCGTTGGCCACGGCTGAATAGGTGTCCGACCCCAGGAAATACGCCAGACCCAGGTACACGCCGATGGGGCCAAACATGCCGCCGGCGGTCGCAAACAGGGGCGTTGCCGCCTTGCGCCCGCGCAAGCTGCCGTTTTTCAGGATCACGGCCTCCCACACCTCTTTGGCGGCGATGGCAAAGAAGAAGGCCATCAGGATGTCGTTCACAAGGTAGTGGGCTGTCAGGACCTTTTCGGTCTCGAACGGGCCGAATTTGTCATAGCCGTCGCCATAGGCTTTCTTCCAGTAGTCGACATCAAGGCCGATCCAGTCGTTCCACCACAGCGGCATTTCTACAAAGTGGTGATAGCTGTGCTGATCCAGGTTCGCCCACACCAGCGCGATCAGCGCGCCGATGATCAGAAGGAGCGAATAGTTCGTGACGAAATTCCAGACCTTGTACATGCGGACCCCTGCGCTGACTTGGAGCCGTCAGTTACCGCATGGGGCATCGGGTCGCAACATGCCAAGTGGCCAGCGGCCGGCGATCACGCAATCGCGGACCAGCCGATGCCCGCCAGAACGGCACCCGTGAACCCCAGCGCGATATAGGCGCCAAAGATGCGCGGCTTGACCAGCGCCCAGACGGCAACGGCGGCGGG
>JAHDCH010000099.1:2935-8538 GCA_020629995.1 Pseudaestuariivita sp.
GCCATGGTCACCAGCCCGCCGGTCACGCCGATACTGACGGCGGCCACGGCCTTGGCCAGAGCAAAATCGTAGCCCAACGTGCCCGACGTGATCGCGAACATCGCCGGATCCATCAGGGGCGAGGCCAGCCACAGCGCCATAACCGCCGACAGCGGCGCACCCACCGCCAGCAGGGCGGCAATGAACGGGATGATCTCGCAGGAACAGAACGGCGACAGCCCGCCCAGCACCGCGGCCATAAAGATCATCTGCACTTCGCGCCCTTCAAAGGCACGGGCGATCAGCGTCTCGGCCCCGGTCGCCTTGAGGTAGCCCACCGCCATGACGGCAAACAGGATGAACGGCGCCGTGTGCGCCATGGCCCCGGCGGTAAAGGTGATGGTCGGCCACAGCTGCGGCGGATCAAGCAGAGCGACCAGCGCGAGGATCACCGCGATGGCAAGCCACACGCGATCAAGCCGGGTCAGCAGCGCCGGGCGAGGCGCGGCAGAGGGAAGCGAGCTGTCAGCCATGGGGATGGTGTTCCTTGCAATCAGTGTCCGCGCAGCAGGACCGCAGCAGATAATCGGACAGGGCGCGCACGGTGTCATAGGCCACCGCCGCGCAGATGATCGACCGGCCCTGCCGTTCCTGACGGACCAAACCGGCCTGCGCCAGCAGCTTCATGTGATGGGTCAGGGTCGACCCGGTCACGCTTGACCGCTCGCCCAGCGCGCCGATGCTCAGCCCCGACGGCCCCGCGCGCACCAGCGTCAGCAGAACCAGCAGGCGCTGTTCGGACCCAAGCGCCGCAAAGGTCGATGCGGCCACTTCGAGCGAGATGTCATCAGGCGAGTCGTGTTTCATGTTTCTAGAAATATCGAAATGATTGCGACCGCACAAGACATTTCTAGAATCGTCGAAATGATGCGTTGCAGGGCGCGGTTGGGCGCGGTATCCGGCGCTATGGATGCCGTCTGGACCGATCTGCCCGCCTGCCGCCTGTGCGCCGACCGCTTTGCCGCGACGCACACGGGCCACGCGCCGCGCCCTGTTCTTTGGGCGGCGCCCGGCGCGCGGCTGCTGATCGCGGGGCAGGCGCCCGGGATGCGGGTGCATCAGTCGGGCAAGCCGTTCACCGACCCTTCGGGCGACCGCCTGCGGGACTGGATGGGTGTGGACGAAGACATGTTCTATGACCGCAGCCGCATCGCCATCCTGCCGATGGCCTTCTGCTTTCCCGGCTATGACGCCAAGGGCAGCGACCTGCCGCCGCCGCCGATCTGCGCCAGAACATGGCGCGCGCGGCTGATCGAGGCGCTTGGCGAGGTGCGGCTGACCCTGCTGGTGGGCGGGTATGCTCAGAAATGGCACCTGGGCGCGGCGGCCAAGGGCGGGGTCACCCGCACCGTCGAGGCCTGGCGCGATCATGCGCCCGCCGCTTTTGCCCTGCCGCATCCCAGCTGGCGCAACACTGCCTGGATGCGCAAGAACCCCTGGTTCGAGGCCGAGGTGCTGCCCGCCCTGCGTACACGCGTCAAGGAGGTCCTGACCGATGGATGACATCACCCCGATCGACGAGGCGCATGCCATCATGATGGCAGACGAAGACGATACCGCCGCGCGGCTCGGCTTTTTCGCAAGGCTGGCCGCGGCCGAGCTGTTTTTGCTGCTCGAAGCCCCCGCCGTCGGCGACCAGATCGAACCGCAGCTGGCCGCGCATGACGGGGGCAGCTTTGCCCTGGTGTTCGACCGCGAGGACCGTCTGACCGCCTTTACCGAAGGCACCGCGCCGTTTGCCGCGATGCCGGGCCGGGTGCTGGCCGAGCTGCTCTATCAGCAGGGCATCGGCCTTGCTTTGAACCCTGATGTGGCTCCGTCTTCGATCCTGCTGCCCAGCGATGCGGTCGACTGGCTGGCCGAAACCGTCGCGCAAGAGGCGCAAGAGGCCGAAGCCCGGATCACTCGCCTTGGCCCGCCGCGTGACGTGCCCGAGGCCGCGCTGCATGCCCTGGATCGCCGGTTGGCCGGTCTGGCGGGCCGCGCCGCGCGCGCCTACCTGGTCGAGGCGACCTACGACAGCGGTGCCGCCGGCCTTCTGCTGGCTGTTGTTGGCGCAACCGAGACCGCTCAAGGCGAGATCACCGATGCCGTCAGCGAAGTCACCGCCTTTGCCGCAACGCCTTTGGCCATCGACGTGTCGTTCTTTGCGCCCACCGACATGGCTTTGGTCCCGATCTCGGAAACCGGCCTGCGGTTTGACATTCCCGAACCCGCCGCGCCTGCGGCGCCCCCTGGCGCGCCTGGGATGGACCCGGACAAACCGCCGCGCCTGCGCTGACTTGCGGTGCGGGTGCCGCGAGGTAAGCTGACGGGATGGGAGCGGGGATGCTCATTTCAACGGAACGGGTGCTGGCGGATGGTGCAACGTCGGCCATGGACGGGCGCATTGTGCCCGACCCTGTCCGGATCCTCTGGCTGGGCGCGCATCTGGGCTTGTCGGTGGTCGCGCTGGTCTGGTTTGCCGACCCCGCCGCCATCGCGGCATGCGGTCTGCTGACGGCCATCACCATCTGTGCGGGTCATTCTGTCGGCATGCACCGCCTTTTGATCCACCGCAGCTTCAAGACGCACCGCGCGCTGGAATATCTGCTGGTGTGGCTGGGCACTCTGGTCGGGATGGCGGGGCCAATGGGCATGATCGCGGCCCATGACATGCGCGACTGGCACCAGCGCCAAACGGAGTGTCCCGCGCACCCGTCGCATGGGGCCGGCTTTTGGCGGGATGCCTGGTGGCAGCTGGGCTGCACCTTCCGACTGGCCCATCCGCCACGGCTGAGGATCGAGCCCCGCGTCGCGCAGGACCCTGTGTACCGCGTGATGGACGCCACGTGGATGTGGCAGCAACTGCCCATCGCGCTGGGCCTTTATGCGCTGGGTGGTGTGGGCTGGGTGCTGTGGGGTGTGTCGGTGCGCATCTGCCTGTCGCTGATCGGGCACTGGATGGTCGGGCATTTTGCCCATCGCACAGGGCATCAGGGCTGGCGCGTGGATGGGGTTGCGGTTCAGGGCTACAACCTGCCGCGACTGGGGTTGATCACCTTTGGCGAAAGCTGGCACGGCAACCATCACGCCTTTCCCGGGTCAGCCCTTCTGGGGGTCGAACCGGGGCAGGCCGACCCGGGCTTTGCCTTGATCCGGGTGCTGGAACGTCTTGGGCTGGCGTGGGACGTGCAGGTGCCGGGGTCCAGCACCGCGCGGGCGGGGCTGCGCCGGGTGCCTCAGTAACCCGCGCCGCGATCCACCAGATGCAGGAACGGCGCGCCCGCCTCGCCGCGGCGGATGTTTTCGGCGATCACCCTGGCGGCCGAGCTTGCGCGCGTTTCCGAGGCGATGTGCGGCGTGACCGTGACACCCGGATGCGCCCAATAGGGGTGATCGGGCGGCAGCGGCTCTTCGCGAAAAACGTCCAGCGTGGCATGGGCCACGTGGCCCGCATCCAGCGCGGCAATCAGCGCCGCATCGTCGATCAAGGGCCCGCGCCCGGGATTGAGCACAAAGGCCCCCGGGGCGAGGCGCGCCAGCGCTTCGGCGTTCAGCACGTTTTCGGTCGCCGGCGTCAGCGGCAGCAACAGCACGACGACCTGAGCGCCATCCAGCGCCTGTGCCAGCCCTGCGTCGCCGTGACAGGCCGTGATGCCGTCCACGTCCTTGGCCGACCGGCTCCAGCCTGATACCGGAAAGCCCAGCCGCGCCAGCGCCTGCCCGCAGGCCGCACCCAGCGCGCCAAGGCCCAGGATCGTGACCGGTCGATCCTCGGCCAGCGGTGGCACGTGGCGGCGCCAGATGCCGTCCTGCCCGGTGAGGTGATGGTCCATCCCCAGATGCAGCCGCATCACATGCCCGACGACCCATTCGATCATGCCTTGTGTCAGCCCGTGATCCACCATCCGCGCGAGCGGCTGGGTCAGGGTCGGGTTGTGCACGATCTCTTCCACGCCGGCCCACAGGTTCAGCACCGCCTTGGTCCGGGTGTAGGGGGTAAAGTCCTGCAGATGGCTGTTGGGCGCATAGACGACATAGTCGACCTCTGCCGGAGGCAGATGCGCCTCGGGTGTGTAATTCTCCATGCGGTAGCTCAGACCGTGCGCGTCAAGCGCGGCGCGCAGGGGCGCTTCGTATTCGGCCCAGCGCAGCGAACGGGCGGCGAACTGGATGTTGATCATGCGGCAAAGACCCCGTCAGTGGCGGCAAATGATTTCACCTCGATGGGATTACCAGATGGATCGCGAAAGAACATCGTCCATTGCGCGCCGGGTGTTCCGGCGAACCGTTCCTGCGGAGGCAACACGAAAGGCACCTCGGCTGCGTGCAGCCGCGCGGCCAGCGCCTGCCATTGCGCGTGGTCCAGCACGATGCCCAGATGCGGCATGGGCACCATGTGATCGCCCACCTTGCCGGTGTTCTGCGTCTGAAAAGGCGTTCCCAGATGCAGCGAAATCTGGTGCCCGAAAAAGTCGAAATCGACCCACGTGTCGGTGCTGCGGCCTTCGCGGCACCCCAGAACATCGCCGTAAAAGGCGCGGGCGGCGGCAAGGTCGGTGACGTTGTAGGCGAGGTGAAAGATGCTCATTTCGGCGCTCCGGTTGGGGGTCTGACGTCGGAATACGCCCGTGCAAAGCAAAAGGTGAGTGCATTATTCTGCGTTCAAACGTAAGAAACCCTTATGGATACAGAATTTGCACGCAGCCTTCTTGCGGTGATCGACACCGGGTCGATCGCCGAGGCGGGGCGCGTTCAGGGGCTGACCGCGTCGGCGGTGTCGCAGCGTGTGCGCGCGCTTGAGGATGGGCTGGGTGTCCGTCTTTTGGTGCGCAGCGGGCGCAGCGTCAGCCCCACACCCGAGGCGCTGGCTCTGGTTCCGGATCTGCGCGCGCTGGTCGCCGCGGCCGAACGTGTGCGTCGGGGCGCGGGCTCTGGCCGGTTGGCCGGTCCGTTTCGGCTGGGCGCGATTTCGACGGTGCTGGGCGATGACGTCCCCGAGATCCTGCGCCGCGCCCGGGCCAAGTTGCCGGAGGTCAGCCTCAGCGTCCTGCCCGGGTCTTCGGCCGAACTGTTTCAGGCGCTGGGGCGGGATGCGCTGGACATGGTGCTGATCGTCACGCCGCCGGTCGAGGTGCCCAAGGCGCTTGCCGTTCTGCCGCTGTCGGAACAGCCCCTGTGCCTTGTCACGCCCGCAACCACGCCAGAGGCGGATTTGCCCTGGCTGGTTTATGCGCCGGGGTCCTGGGGCGGGGCGCTGTGCTGGCGGGCGGTGCTTCGTCTCGCGGGCGATGCGCCGGACGTGATGTGCGAGCTTGACGCGCCCGAGACCATCGCGCGCATGGTGGCGGGCGGGGTTGGCCGGGCTGTTCTGCCGATGTGGCGGGGTCTGTCACAGATGTCCGGCCTTGCCGTCACATCGCTGTCCGGGCCGGGCCGCGGGATCGCGGCGGTGATGCCACGGCCCATCGCCGGGCATCCGATGGCCGATCTGGTGCGCGGCGTGGTCAGCGCGGGCGGTGCACATGCGCCGATTGCACAAGGCCAAAGCCCAGCATCAGGATCAGCATCGCCGACCCGCC
>JAHDCH010000100.1:0-2597 GCA_020629995.1 Pseudaestuariivita sp.
TTTCTGGCTGTCATCCGGGCGCGTCACGGGGCCACGGGGCTCCCATCTGGTTTCGGCGTCTTGGTATGGCGCAGCGCGGCCCGAGTCAATACAGCGTAAACCCAGCCCAAGCCCTTGTTTTTTATATATTTCTCTTACACGCACCTCGATGTAAAGCCGCCCAAGACAGCCCTGAGCGCCAGATGCCTTTATTCAACCGTCCGGTTGATCGTGCCTTGGGCGCAAATCCCGCGTGACATCCAGCAGCCAGCGGCGAAAGACCCGGGCCGCCCTGGTTTGCCGGTCGCGCTCGCCCCGGACAAGGTGATAGCTGCCCTTGTGCAGGCTGACATCGAACAGCGGCACAAGCCGCCCATCCTCCAGCAGGTCGTGCACCACTTCGCTGCCCGCAAGGAACACGCCCTGCCCGCACAGCGCGGCCTCGCAGGACAGCGCCGTGCGCATCCGCCACTCGGGTTCGGTACGGATCCCTTGGGTGTCCACACCCGCCTTCTCAAACCACAGGCCCCACATGTCCCCCGCCCGGTCCTGAAACCTGCGCTGGTGCAGCAGGTCTTCGGGGCTGCGCAGCCTGCGGGCCAGCTCCGGGGCCGCGCAGGCGTGGATCGGCATGTCGGCAAGCAGGTCCGTCGGACGGTCCGGCACACCCGACTTGTAGAACCGGATCGCGAAATCGGCCGCATGGCGGCTCACATCGGCGAGGTCGGTTGTCGCCTCCAGCCGCAGCTCGACCTCGGGCGCGATCCGTTCGAACTCGGGCAAGCGGCGCACCAGCCAGCGCAGCGCGAACAACGGCTCGCTGCTGACCGTCAGCACGCCTTCGCCCCGCTCCGACACGCGGGCCGTGGCGTCGGCGATCCTGTCCAGCGCCGGAGTGACTTCGCCCAGATACGCCTCTCCCGCCGCAGTCAGCCGAACCCCTCGGGGCATGTCGGCAAACAGCGCCACACCCAGCCGCGCCTCCAGCCCGCGCACGTGGCGGCTGATCGACGAATGACTGACCCCAAGCTCGTCCCCTGCGGCCACAAAGCTCTGATGCCGGCCCGCCGCCTCAAAGGCGCGCAGGGCATTCAAGGGGGGAAGCTGTCGCATGAATAGGGGCCTTTGCGCCGGGCTGCGCGGTTGGATTTCGGAAACCTGTGCATTTATCGCACATGTTCGGCGCAAAAGCTCGGTTTGTCAAAGCCCGCGACTGCGGGCAAAACGGGTGCATACACCACAATATAGGGCGATACGCCATGACCTTTGTCTCTCTTCGCGCCGGTTGCGCGCCCAAGACAGGTGCGCCTGACGCACAGGTTTCCCGGGCCACCCGGCTGTTGCTCTTGGTGAAACGTGGGCTGTCGCGGCTGCGGCCTGGGCCGCCTCCGGTCTATCTGTCCGAACACTATGCCCGCGATATCGGGATCGAACCGGGCACCGGGCCTCTTGGCCGTGTGCCGCTGCCGTCTCAGGTCTGGCAGGTGCCGCGCATCTGACCCTTTCGCCCCTTTGGCCCAACCGTTACACCTCGGGGCGTGAGCACCGATCTTGATACCGTCTTTGCCGCGCTCGGCGATCCCACGCGCCGGGCGATCCTTTCGCTTTTGCTCGAAGACGACATGGCGGTGACCGACGTCGCCGAACCGTTCGACATGTCTCTGGCCGCGATATCCAAACACCTGACCGTGCTGACCCGCGCAGGGCTGATCAGCCAGGAAAAGCGCGGCCGCGTCAAATGGTGCAAGCTGGAACCGGGCGCCCTGCGTGATGCCAGCGTCTGGATGCAGGGATTTGGCCAGTTCGAACCCGTGAACCTCGATGCGTTCGAACGGTTCCTCGCCTCGGAATTGCCCGGCGGCGATCCTTCGTCCGAAGGCTGACACCCCCCCGCAAACGCAAAACGGACGCCCGTTCCCCGGACGCCCGTTCTTGAACACATGAAGTCAGATGCAGGCCGGCTCACCTTCAACTCGGACGCTTATGCGCCCAGTACACACCGCGCCGACCGGCACCCTCTTGTACGCTCTCGCAACACACGCCGCGCACCAATGCGGCGTAAATACCCTTCACGCCACCTAGTTACCGACGTGCAGCATGGCGGTAACGGGTAAAGAAAAGCTGAGTTTCCCCGTCGGTGGGGGCAATTTATCCGAACACCCGGAAATACAGCCATTCCGGCAGGAATCGCGACAGCCGGAACACCCAGCTGAACAGGCGCGGAAAGCTTTTTGCGAACCGCTCGCTCTGCATCAGCTCGAACATCTCTCGGGCGGCCTCTTCGGGCTCCATGATGAACGGCATCCGAAAGGTGTTTTTGTCGGTCAGGCGCGTGCGGATGAATCCGGGGTTGGCCAGCTGCACCTGCACGCCTGTCTTGCGCAGATCGGCATACAGGCTCTCGGCAAATGCCATGACACCCGCCTTTGATGCCGCATAGCCCTGTGCTCCCGGCAGCCCTCCGAACCCAGACAGCGACCCGGTGATCACGATATGGCCCGCGTCGCGTGCCACCATTCCGGGCAGCACGGTGCCGATGGTGCGCAGTGCGCCGGTATAGTTCACATCCGCCATGGCCAGCACTTCGTCCTGCACCCACTCCTGTGCCGCCTGCGGCC